>JBAXWQ010000360.1:0-2271 GCA_037128315.1 Opitutia bacterium
GCACGACGTCATTCTCCTCGGTCACAGCTACGGCGGCATGGTCATCACCGGCGTCGCGGATCGTATCCCGGAGCGCATAAGCCGACTCGTTTACCTGGATGCCTTCGTGCCCAACGATGGCGACAGTGCCAAGAGCCTGCTCAAGGCCGGCACGCTTGATATCGAGAAAATGACAAAGGACGGATTCCTCATCCCTTCCTGGGTCAAGCCAGACAAACCCTTCCCACGGGATGTTCCTCATCCGCGGAAGACCTTCGCCGATCGCATTGTGCTCAAGAACCAGACGGGCGCGGCGAAGATCCCCGCTACCTACATCCTCACCGTCGAAAAGGGCATGAAACCCGAGGACGACGATTTCTTCGCCGCGTCAGAGCGCGCCCGCGCCCGGGGCTGGCCGGTGTTGATCATGGAGGCTGACCATGTCCCGAATTGGCGCCAGCCCGAGGCCACGGCCGAACTGCTGCGAAGTATTTGCCGATGAGGCAGCCAGACCCGAGGCGTGTATTCAAACGGTAGGGCGGCGAGTCCCTTCGCCGCCGCGGCGCGCGCGGAGAGCGCGCCCTACCTCCAAACCGTAATTCACCCATGAAAATGAATCGAATCACTCCGATGTTGCCGGTCAAAAGCATGCCCGCGAGCGTCGCATTTTATCAGCAACTCGGATTCAGCATTGAGCATAGAAAAGATGACTGGGGGTGGGCCATGCTTCGCTTTGACGACTGTCGCCTGATGTTGGATCAATCGATCAACCTTAATCCGGACGCGCCCCGCCAATCTGTTCTCTATTTGTATCCCGAGAACATTGCTGAGTATCACCAGAAGGTGCGCGCGAACGGCTTGGCGGTGCCCGACTTGGCCGTCACCTTTTACGGCCTGACCGAGTTCCGGCTCGACGATCCCGACGGCAACCGGTTGTGGATTGGGCAGGAAAACCCACCCGCCGCCTAGTCCGGGAGTCCGCGCTACCGGACGGGGTGGATTCGCTATTTCGATCCCACGGCTTTCCGCCCAGCCTTTCCCTGGCAGAAAGTCGGTTGCCAGCGCGCCGCCTGCGACTCATTTCTGGGGTTCGATGCTTTTGAAACTGCTGCCAGTCACCAGCGATAATGCAGAAACCAACGCCGCGCTCCTCAATGCTGTTTCGACGTCAGAGCGGAGCATGAATTGAGCTTCCTCTCCGGCCCACGCCCCCATGCGCGATCCCTTCGAAAAATCCTTCGCCAAGGCGAAGCCCGTGCATCCCTACGAGTGGCTGTGGGAAGGCCTGGCCACCGACCCGGGCTTCGTCCTGCGCTCGATGTTCGGCGGCAAGTCCGTCTACCTCGACGGCAAGCTGATGCTCTACTTCGCCGCCAAGGCTGAACCCTGGCGGGGTTTGCTCGTTTGCACGGACCGTCCCCACCATGCCGCCTTGGTGGCGGACTTCGCTGAACTGCACCCGCACCCGATACTGCCCAAGTGGCTCTATCTCTCGGAAAGCACGGAAACCTTTGAGCGCCTCGCCACCCGGCTGGTCGCGCTCGCGCGCCGGCGTGATCCGCGGCTAGGCGTCATGCCTCAAGTCAAAGGAAAGCGTTTGCCGGCCAAGGGGCGGCGCCGACCCAGACCGTAAACGCTCAATGTTCCCATAGCGCTCTGTCATTTTGCCAACAGGCAATAACCCTGCACTGAAAAAACCGGCGTCACCGTTCCTGCTGTTCCGAGACGCGCGTCTCGACTTTTTCGGCTGATCTATTGCCAGTGGGGGCCGCCTCCCGCACTGGGGCTGATTCCCGCGAAGTTGGCCTCTCCCGGGGCGGGGAGTAGGATGGTGGTGGCGAGGCGTGCCCGCCTCCACCTCGGGTAGAATCTGTCGAAGCCAGCGGGCCGGGGTTTCCGGATGGCTGGTGGCCGCTGCGCTTGCCTGTTTCCGTGTTCTGCGTCACCCCCGTGGACGGCGGCCGATGGGCGCGACCGTCGTCTGGTCGAGGACGGTCCGGAGAGGGATTTTGGGCCGTGGGATACGGGTGGTCACCTGGTTTACGTTTGGCATCCTCGGGCCGGTGCTGGACCACATCAGGAAATCCCGGAGCGGGATGATTGCGCTCATCCGGCTTCCGATGCGCGTCGGTTGGCCGATGGGGTGGCGCATAATACGTTAGTGGCGGACGGTAGTAATACCGATCGCGGTTGTAATAGAACTGATCGTAGTAGGTATAACCCAAGAGTCCGAAGTAACCGTAGCGAACATCGTACGGGTCATAGTACCGCGGCGCCGTCTCAGGATAGGAC
>JBAXWQ010000361.1:0-2262 GCA_037128315.1 Opitutia bacterium
ACTCAACCAAGGCATTTTTTGGACCTAAAACAGATCAAACAAATCATCGAACTCATGAAACGCTCCGAGTTGAGTGAGTTCGCGGTCGAAGAAGAAGGTTTTAAGCTCAAAATCCGGCGCGGCGGCAATGGCGTGCCTCTGGTTTCCAACTCCCGGGGGTCTAACTCTCCTTTCCCGGTGAATGAGACCGTTCCGGCCACCCTGCCTGTAACCTCCAATGCTGCCCCCGCTCCCGCGGGCCCGGCCAAGGAAGAAGAAGGCATTATCTACGTTAAGTCCCCGATGGTCGGTACTTTCTATCGCGCCGCGTCCCCGGAGAGTAAGGCGTTCGCCGAGACTGGTACCAAGGTCACTGAGACAAGTGTGGTCTGTATCATCGAAGCGATGAAGATCATGAATGAAATCCAGGCCGAGATCAAAGGCACCGTCGTTGAGGCCCTCGTCGAGAACGGCCAGCCTGTCGAGTACGGCCAGCGCCTCTTTAAGGTTAAACAGGGCTGATTTCGCCCAATTTCCCCTGACCGTCGCGGGTAAGCCCGCACGATGCGCCCTGCGCATTGCGGTCCGGGGATAGACCCCTGCCTACCACATGATCCAGAAAATCCTCATCGCCAACCGCGGTGAAATCGCGCTCCGCATCGTCCGAGCCTGCCGTGAACTTGGCATCAAGACCCTCGCGGTTTACTCCGAGGCCGACGTCCAGTCACTGCACGTCCAACTGGCCGATGAGGCCATTTGTATTGGCGGACCCAAGAGCGCCGACAGCTACCTTCGGGCAGACCGCATCATCAGCGCGGCAGAGATTGCGGATGTGGACGCCATCCACCCGGGTTATGGCTTCCTGTCGGAAAACGCTAAATTCGCCGAGCAGTGCGAGTCGTGTAATATCAAGTTTATCGGACCTAAATCTAAATCCATCAAGATGATGGGTGATAAGGCCGTCGCCAAAGACACCGTGAAAAAGGCCGGTGTGCCCATCGTGCCTGGTTCCGACGGTCCAGTCGAAAATGAGACCGAGGCGGTCAAGGTTGCCCGGAAGATTGGCTACCCGGTCATCATTAAGGCCGTCGCCGGCGGCGGTGGCCGCGGCATGCGCATTGCACATAACGACATTTCCTTCGCCAAGGAATACCATGTCGCCCGCAATGAGGCCGAGAAGGCCTTTGGCAACGGTGCCGTTTACATCGAGCGTTACATCGAAAAGCCCCGCCATATCGAGTTCCAGATCCTCGCCGACTCTCATGGCAAGGTGCTCCACCTGGGCGAACGGGACTGCTCGGTCCAGCGCCGTCACCAGAAGCTCATCGAGGAGTCGCCCTCGCCTTTCCTCACCTCGGATCTCCGCAAAAAGATGGGTAAGGCCGCGATCCGCGCCGCCGAGGCCGCCGCCTATGAAAATGCCGGGACCATCGAGTTCCTCGTCGATGCCAAGGGTAATTTCTACTTCATCGAGATGAACACCCGCATCCAGGTGGAGCATCCCGTCACCGAGGAATGCACCGGCATCGACCTCATCAAGCAGCAGATTCTCGTCGCCAATGGGGAGAAGCTCTCGTTCGACCAGGGCGACATCAAGTTCGAGAAGCACGCCATCGAGTGCCGCATCAACGCCGAGGATCCCGCCCGCAATTTCGCCCCGTCCCCCGGCACGATCGGCCTCTATTATGCTCCCGGCGGCCATGGCGTGCGCGTCGATTCCCACGCGTACAGCGGCTATGTCATCCCGTCGCATTACGACTCGATGATCGGCAAGCTCATCTGTTTTGGCACCACCCGGAAGGTTGCCCTCGAGCGCACCTACCGGGCCCTGCGCGAGTATATCATCCGTGGCATCAAGACCACCATCCCGCTGCACAAGGCCATCATGTCCGACCCCGTCTTTATCGAGGGCAAGGCCACCACGGCCTACATGGAGGACTTCATGAGCCGCACTCCGCCGGACTTGTTCTCCTAAACGCCACCCGACCGCTTTGTCTTTCCCCGGGCCGGCCTCACCGCCGGCCCTTTTTGCGTCCGGATCAGTTCGGCCGGGTCAAAACCACATCGCTCCACTCGCCGAGGACGCGTGATTCGACCGTCCAACCCGGCGCCGTCGCCGCGAACACCGTCCTCACCTGCGCACTTTCCACCGCCAGGATTCCGCTCAACACCAGGGTCCCACCCGGCGCCACCGCGGCCACCAGATGCGGGGCAAATTGTATGAGTATGTTGGCCAGGATGTTAGCCAGCAGGAGGTCAGCGCTCTTCCCAGCCAGCCCGCTG
>JBAXWQ010000362.1:0-2260 GCA_037128315.1 Opitutia bacterium
GATCCCGTGCTGGGCACGCCCCTGGTGCGGGTGGATGCTACCGGCCTGGACCTGGCTGCAGGATTTGCCTTTGCCCGCGACACCGGCGGCGCCGCACTGCGCGCCCTGAGCTACCGCGACCGCGCCGCCATGCTGGCCGCCGCCGTCAAGGTGCTGCAAGCCCACCGCGACGCCTATTACGAGATCGCCACCGCCAACAGCGGCACGGTAAAAAATGACTCAGCGGTGGACATTGACGGCGGCATCTTTACCCTGGGTACCTACGCCAAATTGGGCGAGTCGCTGGGCGACCGCCACCACCTGGTGGACGCCGACATGGTGCGCCTGGGCAAAGACCCCTTGTTCCAGTCGCAGCATGTGCTGGTGCCTACGCGCGGCGTGGCGCTCTTGATCAACGCCTTTAACTTTCCGTCCTGGGGCCTGTGGGAAAAAGCGGCCCCCGCGCTGCTCTCCGGCGTGCCGGTCATCGTCAAACCCGGCACCGCCACCGCCTGGCTGACCCAGCAGTTTGTCACCCTGCGCAATGAAAATGCCGCCTTGCGCACCGAGCGGCAGCTCGCCGAGGTCGCCTATCACATGGCGCAGAATCAGCTCAGCGAACGTTCCCTCCTCGCCGAGAAGATGATCAGCAGCCTTGGCGAAAAATTGCGCCACTCGGAGGACCTCGCCCGGCTGAAGGTCACCGCCCTGGCTTCCCTCGCGGGCAACACGTCGGAAGCCCAGGTCATCGCCGTCTGGGATCCGGAACAGCAGAACGGCTTGCTGACCATGGAAAAGCTCCCGGCCATCGCCGACACCCAGGACTATCAAATCTGGGTGGTGGACCCGGCGTATCCGAATCCCGTCGATGGCGGGGTATTTCATGTCGGTCGCGACGGCCGGATCGTGCTGCCGTTCAAGCCCGCGCAACCGGTGGCCCATGCCGTGGCCTTTGCCATCAGTTTGGAAAAGAAGGGGGGCGTGCCCAAGGCGGAGGGCCCGATCGTGCTGCTGGGCAAGTAAGGTCCGGGCGGCGCTGGCGAGCATTATTTTGCGCTAGCCAATTGACACTTGTCACGGGGGGGGCGCGCGCAAGGCTCCACCCGCATGATAATCAAACCGAAGGTCCGCGGCTTTGTCTGTGTGACCGCCCACCCCACCGGTTGCGCTGCCCACATCCAGCAGCAAATCGACTACGTCAAAGCCCAGGGCCCCATCAAGCAGGGCCCGAAAAAAGTGCTGGTGATCGGTGCCTCCACCGGCTTCGGCCTTTCGTCGCGCATTGCCGCCGCCTTCGGCTCGGGCGCAGCCACCCTTGGCATCTTTTTCGAGCGCCCCTCCGAGGAAGGTCGTCCAGCGACGCCCGGCTGGTACAACACTATCGCCTTCACCCAGGCAGCTCGATCCGCCGGCCTCTACGCCACGAATCTCAATGGCGACGCCTTTTCCGACGACCTGAAGAAGCAGGCCATCGCCATCATCGCCCGCGATCTCGGTCCGGTTGACCTGGTGGTTTATTCCCTGGCCTCCCCGCGGCGCCAGCATCCGCGCACCGGCGTCGTGCACAAGTCCACCCTGCAGCCGATCGGCGTCTCCTACACCAACAAGACGGTCGACACCGACAAGGGCATCGTCAGCGAGGTCACCATCCCCCCCGCCGATGAGGTGGGGATTGCCGACACCCTGGCGGTCATGGGCGGCGAGGATTGGGAAATGTGGATGTCGGCCCTCGCCGATGCCAAACTGCTGGCCCCCGGGGCAACTGCTCTCTCCTATTCTTACATCGGGCCGATCCACACCTGGCCGATCTACAAGGATGGCACCATCGGCCGGGCCAAGATCGATCTCGAGCGCGCGGCCAAGGCCATCGATGCCAAGCTCAAGGCCACGGTCGGCGGCCGGGCCTTCATCTCGGTGAACAAGGCCCTCGTCACCCAGGCCAGCTCGGCCATTCCCGTGGTCCCCCTCTATATTTCCATCCTGTACAAGGTCATGAAGGCCGCCGGGACCCATGAAGCCTGTGTCGAGCAGATGCAGCGGCTCTTTGCCACCCAGCTCTACAATGGCCGGCAGCCCACCTTTGACTCCGAGGGCCGCGTCCGCGTCGACGATTGGGAAATGCGGCCGGAGATTCAGCAGGCGGTTTCCGCGATCTGGCCCCAGGTGACAACCGAGAATCTCGCCGCCCTCACCGACATCGCCGGCTATCGGACGGAATTCCTCAAGATGTTCGGCTTCGGCCTGCCGGGCGTGGACTACGACGCGGAAGTCGAGCCCCACC
>JBAXWQ010000363.1:0-2236 GCA_037128315.1 Opitutia bacterium
CGGCATTTTCTTGATCCGGTCCAGATTGGCGGAGATCACCTTGCCGCCAAAGACGGGGCATTTGACGTAGACGCCGTGGACCATGCCGGGGACCGTTTGATCAAGCCCGAACAGCGGCTGGCCGGCGACGATGGCCGGATTGTCCACGCCGCCGACGCGGTTGCCGATGAGCTTGTTTTCCTTGGGGCGCTTGAGGACCACGGATTTTTCATCCGGCATCGGCAGCAGGGCGGCCTTGGTGGCGAGTTCGCCGAAAGTCAGGACCCGGCCGGTGGGCCCGTGGGTGATGCAGCTGTTGGCGGCGCTGCATTCGCTGGCGGGAACCTGCCAGGTGTTGGCCGCCGCCTGGACCAGCAGCGTGCGCGCCACGGCCCCGGCTTGGCGGAGCGGCTGGTAATTATCCGTAATCGACATGCTGCCGCCGGCTTCCTGCGGTCCGAGTTGGGGGTCCAAGGCACCGTACTCGATTTTCACCTTGGAAAAGTCTGCGCCCAGTTCCTCGGCGAGAATCATGGGCAGGGATGTTTTCACGCCTTGCCCGAGTTCGGGGTTCTTGGCGATCAGGGTGACCACCCCGTCGGGTGTGATCTTGATGAAGGCATTGGGCGTGAAGGCCCGGGCCGTGTTGTCGATGGCCGGGGCCTGAGCAAGGGCGCGGCCGGGTAGCACACAGCCGATGATCAGCCCGCCGCCGGCGAGGGCGGAGACGCGGAGGAACTCGCGACGGGATAAGGCGGCGTTTGTTATCATTTGGCCCCCTCCTTGCCGGCGGTCAGCGCCGTGGCGGCATCCTTGATCGCGGCATGGATCCGCAGGTAGGTGCCGCAGCGGCATAGAACCCCGGCCATCGCCTCATTGATCTGGGGATCGGTCGGGGAGGGATTCTGCTTCAGGAACGCGGCGGCGGCCATGATCTGCCCGGACTGGCAGTAGCCGCACTGGGGCACGTCGTGTTCGCACCAGGCCTTTTGCAATGGGTGGTGGTGCGCCGGGTCGAGTCCCTCAATCGTGGTGATCGGGCTGTTGCCCACGGCCGACACTGGGGTTTGGCACGAGCGGACCGCCGCGCCGTTGAGATGCACGGTGCACACGCCGCACAGGCCCAGGCCGCAGCCGTACTTGGTGCCGAAAAGCTGAAGGTTGTCGCGGAGGGCCCAGAGAAGGGGAGTATCCGCCGGCACGTTGACTGTGCGGGCCTGGCCGTTGATTTTCAGGGTGTAGGAAGGCATCGGGCCAGCAAGCTAGTGGGGTGTGCTTTGGGGGCGCAAGTCTCACTCCAAGTGCTACAATCCATCATGAGGAAAACTGATCACAGGGGCTGCAGTGACTTCGTCCATTTCTCATAGGCAACCCCTCTTTCGAGGGGTGGGGGGCTGCGTGGTTTACTTTGCGGTCGCCTAGGCTATGCTGCTCCCCGGACCTATGTTCTCACCCCCAAGGCGCCTGCTGCTTTTGAGCCATTTACTGCCTCGTCTTCTCGCTTTGGCGCTGGGCTGCGGGTTGGCGGCGCAAGCCGCGGAACCGGATGCACCGCGCACCCCCCTAGCGGTCATCAAGGCCATGTCGAAGGAGGCGGCGGCCGCCGCAGTGTCGGTCCGGGTTCGTGGCACGGTTACCCAACATGAAACTGAGTCATTCGTCATCCATGATGGCCGCGAGGGGCTGTTTATTCTATGCACGCCTGGGTCGGTGCCGTCGTTTGGCCGCGAGGTCGAAGTTGAAGGGACGACGGATTCGGGCGGGTTTGCGCCGGTGATCCGGGCGAAGCGGATCACGACCATGGGTGAACGGGAAGTGGCGCCGAGAGTGATCGACCATCTCTTTGAACTGGATTATGGGTCGATGGATTGCCAATGGGTTGAGGTTGAAGGCTGGCTCCGCAGTGCCCAGCCCGCCTCGCCGGCGGTGCCCGTTTATACCGCGTACGCGATTTTGTCCTCGGGCTCGGATCGGGTGGATCTTACGTTTTTGGCCACCAGCTATGCCGAGGTGCAAAAGTGGGTGGGCTCGCGGGTGCGAATCCGGGCTTCTTGTGGGCATTATTTTAATCCGCATGGCCAGTTGTACGGTGCCCGCCTGATCGTGCCGCGCACCGCCGGCATTGATGTCCTCGAGCCGGCGCGGCCGCGAGCCGCGGTCCCGCTGGTGCGAATTGATTCCCTGTTGTCTTATGCCCCGACGGAGCCGCCGCAGGGCCGCGTGCACCTCCAAGGCGTGGTCACCTATCAGCACTCCG
>JBAXWQ010000364.1:0-2234 GCA_037128315.1 Opitutia bacterium
GGTCAAGGACCCGGCGGTGGCGGCGCAGCTGGGGGCGAAGGGCCGCTACTGGATGGCGCGCACGCTGCTGGAACTCGGGGCGCTGTTTGAGCGGCAGGAAAAACTCGAGCAGGCGCGGGAGGCGTGGCGGCTGATCCTGAAGTTTGGGCTGCCGGGCGGGGAGGTGGCGCAGGCGCGCCTCGCCCGCTTTGATCCCCCCGAGGCCAAGCCATGAGCCCCCGGTTCCGACTGATTTCAGGTTTACGCCGCCGGGGGAACCCGCTCTAACCCTTTTCACCAATGTCCGCGCTCGACTTCAGTCTTTTTGCCCGGGGTGGCCCGATGATGTGGGTGCTGCTGGCGCTCGGCCTGCTGGGGCTGATCCTCTTCATCGAGCGCACCCTGTATCTTCATCGCGGGCAGATCCGCTCGACGGCGTTCATCGGCGGGATCAAGAACATCCTCGCCAAGCGCCGGATCGTCGAGGCGCTCACGGTGTGCGAGGAAACGCCGGGGCCCGTGGCGGCGGTCGTCAAGGCGGCGCTGCTGCATGCGGACGACGACGCGGACGCGATGCGTTTCCATGTGCAGGAGGCCGCCGTCGTCGAGCTGCCCGCCCTGGAGCGCCGGCTGGCCAGCCTCGCAGCCCTGGCGCAGGTGGCCCCGCTGGTGGGCCTGCTCGGCACGGTGCTGGGCATGATCGAGACGTTTTTCGCCTTTGAGAAGGGGGGCAACTACGCGATGGGGAGCGCCCTGTCGGGCGGCATGTGGCAGGCGCTGCTCAGCGTGGCGGGCAGCCTGATGCTCGCCATCCCCGCGCACCTGGCCCACCACTTTCTCAGCGGCCGGGTCCGGGCGATCGTCCGCGACATCGAGTGGGCCGGGAATGAAATCATGAAGTACCTGCTGACCGAGTACCGCGGTCCCGGGGCGTCCAAGGGTGGGGCGGAGGGGGCGAAGTGATCACCCGTCCGCTGGATCTGGCCTCCCGGCTGCGGCCCGAGCCGCGGAACTTCGACACGCTCTTCTTTGTGAACGGGGGCCTCCTCGGGCTGTTTTTCATGCTGTTTGGCTCGCAGCTGGTGCTCGCGCCGGGGCTCGGTGTGGACTTCAAGCTGCCGGAGATGCCGGGGTCGCTGGTGAACGCCACGGCCACGACCAGCACGATCAGCGTCAAGAACTCCGGCCAGATTTTCGCGGACGGCCTGCTCACCATGGAGCAGCTGCGCGAGTGGCTGAAGAGCGAGGCCCGGAAAACCAAGCGCCCCTCCTTGCTCGTCCGCATGAGCGCCGGGGTGCCGGTCTCGGTGCAGAACAGCATTGTCGGCGCGGCGCGGGAAGCTGGCTTCGGGTCTAGCATCGTGCTCGCCTCCGAGGAGCCGAGTGGCGATGCTTCCCGTAGCCGCTGATAATGAATATATTAACTGGAAACCGGGGCAGGTGGTCCTTGGCGGTGGCGGGCGGATTGGTCATGCTGGGCCTGGTGGCGTTCCTCTTTCGCGCGCCGCCGGGGGGAGTGCGGCCGGTTAAGATACTATCGCGGCCGCCGCCGGCTGGCCCCGTCAGTTTGGTGAACCTGCGGGAAAATGAGGCTGCGCTGACGGATCCGACCCCTCTTTTTTTACCAACCAAATGGAATGCGGGTCAAAACGCCCTGCCAGCCAACGCCCAGCGCGAACCCGATACGGTGTTTGCCGGCTATCCGGCCAAGCTAAAATACGCCGAGAACGAATTGGGACTCGATTTCCCGGCCGACATCGCCGTCCCGATGGCCCCGGCGCACGCGCTTTCCTCAGGCAAGCCAGACCAGATGTTTATCGGGTTGGACTACGGGAATAATGAACTTAAGCAACTTATTGAAAGAAAAGGGTTTGTAGAAATAACGACCGCAAAAAACGGACGCCGGGTGCTGGTCCAGTCGTTGGCGGATGCCCGGCCGCCTGAAGGGAAAGGGTGGCAGCCCATGGAGTTTTTGGTGGCGGTGGACCCCATGGGTCTGGTGGGTCCGCCGATTCTTACCGAGAGTTCTCGTGTTACGGCGGTGGACGGTTACTTTCAGAACTACCTAGTTAAAACGCTTCGCGCTGGCGAGCGACTCTCCCCGGGATTTTATCGGATATGCGTTGGACCGTAGAATTTCTGAGAAAAGAGCAAGTTTGCTGTTGACGGGGTATTTTGCGGACTGCACTTTCTTCCCTCTTTTTCGTTTTTTGACCCTCCCTTGGTCTGCCCAGATAGCTCAGTTGGCAGAGCAC
>JBAXWQ010000365.1:0-2222 GCA_037128315.1 Opitutia bacterium
GACAGGAGTCAGAATAATAGGACACGTTGCCCATGAGAGGGTTACCATTCTGAATACTGAATACTGGCTTCTGAATACTGCGCTTGCAGAACCGACGAAGGAGGTTTTGCAAGCGCCTCCGATTACTTAAATTTGCTGGATTTGCTGTTGACGCGCAATGACCGGAGGTATAAACTCCACCTTTCATTTTCTTCCGCAGTTCCGCAGTCGATGTGCGGCTGGCGGATCCGGTGTGCAATCGGCGCCTTTTCGGGAGGATGCCCATGGCCAATGATGTCTTAAAGAGCGGGCTGGATATTGCCTGCATCAAACTTGAGTTGAACGCGTCCGGCCGGGATGAGGCCATTCGCGAGCTGGTCGGCTTGGTTCACGCCAAACATCGTTTGCGCAATGTGGAAGACGTCGTGAACGTGGTGATGACGCGCGAGCAGAAGATGAGCACCAGCCTGGAAAACGGCATCGCGGTGCCCCACGGGAAGTCCGATTCGATTGACCGGCTTCTGGTGGCGGTCGGATTGAAGCGGAAGGGAATTGATTTCAAAAGCTCGGATGGCCAGCCGGCCAAAATTATTATTTTGATCCTGTCGGCGGCGTCGCAGTCCGGCACGCATGTGCGCTGTCTGGCTGAGATCGGACGGCTGCTGCAATCGGATGCCAACCGTCAGAAGATTCTGGCGGCAAAGGATGCTGAAACCGTCTTCAAGATCATGACGGACACGGCCTTTTAAACCATGCAACTATCTGCCCAGGCGCTGGAAGTGTTCTCGATCGGCCGCATGCCGGTCACCAATTCCATGATTACCGGTTGGTTGGCCGCGCTGGTTCTTATCGGACTCTCGGTCCGTTTTCGCCAGCAGGTGCGCGCCGGCCGTCAGTCGCTGTTTACCGGCAGCGTCGAAGCGCTGGTTATTTTTGTGCATGACTTTCTGGCGGACATCATGGGCGAGAAGTTGGCGAAAAAGACGTTATGGTTGCTGGGTTCCTTCTTCGTCTACATTCTGTGCTCAAATTGGCTGGGGCTGTTTCCGGGCATTGGCAGCATCGGCTGGGGACACTCAACCGAACACATGTTTCAAATCTCGCTCCCCCTGTTTCGCGGGGTGAACGCCGACCTGAACACCACGCTGGCGCTGGGCGCGCTGTTCTTCTTGTTCTGGTGCATCTGGGCCTGGAAGGCCAACGGGCCGATCGGCATACTGAAACATATTTTTGCGCCCAAGGGCGACATGAAGGGCGTCATGTACGGCGTGATGGTGGTGGTGTTTCTGGCCGTCGGTTTTCTAGAGATCTTTTCCATGCTCATCCGGCCCTTTTCCCTGGCGTTGCGGCTATACGGCAATATTTTTGCCGGAGAGGTGATGCTGGAGACCATGCTGCATAAGAGTCCCCTGCTCGGCTGGCTGCTGCCGGTTCCGTTTTATCTGATGGAAGTGCTTGTCGGATTGATCCAGGCGTTTGTCTTCACGCTGCTTTCCGCCGTCTTCGTCATGTTGATGTGCCTTCATGAGGAGGGCGCGGACAAACAGCTTCCGGCGCACGGAACAGATGCGGGCGTTCACCATCATTAACCCAAAAAGGAGAGCAGAATATGGATCCATCCATGCATGTCGGCATTGCGGCGGCGGGCGCCGCCATCGGTGTGGGACTTATCGGCTACGGCGCTGTCATGGCGGTGGGCCGAAACCCCGGCGCGAGTACCAAAGTCATGGTGCAGGCGATTCTGGCAATTGCTTTTGCGGAAGCGTGTGTGTTCTACGCCATCTTCCTGCATTAATAGGCGTCTGGCAGACGGAGCACTATGAGCACACGGTTCATTCTGGCGGCCTTCGAAAACCCGCTTTTGCAATTCGGCGTCAACTGGTATGACCTCATTTCCCAAGCCATTGCCTTCCTGATCCTCGCCTGGATCTTGAACACGTTTGTGTTCAAGACCGTGATGAAGACGGTGACCGACCGGCGACGGGAGGCGGAGGAAGCGGCGGCCAAGCAGGAGCAGATACGCCGCGAACTTCTGGCGATGGAGGCAGCGCGTCAGGAGATGGTGCTGACCACCCGGGAGCAGGCGGAGCGGATTGTTTCGGCGGCGAAAGCCAGCGCGGCGGAACTGCTGAATCAGGAGCGGAACAGGTGCGAGCTGCTGGGCACGGAGATGCTGGCCAAGGCGCGCGCGGATGTGCTGCTGGATCAGGCGCGCATGAAAACCGATCTAAAGACCGAGATTG
>JBAXWQ010000366.1:0-2221 GCA_037128315.1 Opitutia bacterium
TCTCCTCGAGCGACGCGCTGGTTTCCTCCAGCGACGCGGCCTGCTCGCTGGCGCCTTCGGCCAGCGTCTGGCTCGAGGAGGAGACTTCGCCGGAGGCGGCGGTGGTCTGGTCGGCGCCGGCCAGGAGGGCGGAGGCCACGGATTTGATCGGGCCGGCGATCGACCGGGTCATGTAGAAGGCGACAGCCACACCAATGACGACGGCCAGAATCAGTCCGCCCATCATGACATTGGAGGCGGTGGAGAGCGACTGGGCGTTTTTGGTGGAGCTTTCATTGGTTTCCTTCAACCCGAGGGCGGCGGTGTTCTCCGCCTCGAGGAGGACGGCATTGCCGACGACGCCGCGCTTCTTGCCGATATCGTCGCGAACGTACCAGTTGGTCAGCAGGTCCTTCATGGCGGCCTGGTAGCCATCGGCGGCCTTTTGGCACTCGGCCATCTGCTGCAGATTGACCGCCAGCGTGGTGATGGGGCGCATCTCCTCCAGCTTGGCGCGGATGGTGTTGAAATGTTTCTGGGCATCCTCGATGAGCTTCGGGTTGCGCTCGGCCTGGGCCCGCCAGGCCGCGAGGCGGACCGAGTTGCCGGCGTCGATGACGTCGTTCACCAGGTTGATCTTGAGGTTGCGCTGCCGGAGCTTGTCCATGGCGATGTTGTTCTCGGTGTCGGCATCAAAGGCCTTGTTCTGGGCCTCGAGATAGCTGTAGCAGACCTTGACGAAAGCCTGGGCGTTGGCGTCCATCTGCGCGCGATTCCCTTCCATCGCCTTGTCGTTGGCTTTGGTGTCATTGACCAACTGCTCGTACTCCAAGGCCTTGACCTCGGCTTTTTCCGCGGCCGCCTTCAATTGCTCGAGGCCGGCGTATTTGGTCCCCAGCTCCTTGGCGGTTTTCAGGTGTTCCTTGACGGAATCCAAGTGCTTGAGTCCGGCGGTGTGGAAGGTGTCTTCTCCGGTGAGCCCGTAGCCGCGGATCTCGTACATTGTGAGCATGGCGGATTTTTGTACCTCGTTGGCCACGGAGACCTCGGGGATCTTTTCGTTGACCAGGCCGTTGGCGGAGCGGGTGGCATCGGACATCCGCCACATGGCGAACCCACCGAGGATGAGGGCGATGACGAGCACTAGGCCGAAGCCAAGCGCGAGCTTGAGGGCGAGTTTCAGGTTTTTCATGACTTTATCGATTGGAACGCGGGACGAGGGACGGGGCCTGTTCACTGCGGGTCCCCGCAACGTGCGGCGGCCCAGCGGCCAACAGTGGCAACTTGGTTGGGATTTCCTCATTTGATCGGCGGGCCTGATCTTTACTTTAGAGTAAATCCACCCCCCGCCGCCGGGGGGCTGGGGGAAAAGAAGCCGGACGAAACCGGGAAAATCAGAAACGGGACGGCCGCGGCGGGCTCGGGATGGTGGGTGCGAAGGCCTTTATTATTATCCCGAGCGGTCCGAAGGGTGGGGGATGCTCCAGCTATCTGGCTCCTTAGGCTGCGCTCCGGACGATCGCGGTGGCCGCGCCTGGGCCGCCCGGATTCCGTGCGGCCGGACTCTGTCTCTGTCTCTGACTCTGACGCTGATCGCGGCTTTGCTCCCGCTGGTCCTGAACGCAGCGGAGGGCGCCCCCCGGCCGGCGGTGACCGCGGAGGGCGCCTACACCGCCGAGGTCCTTAGTGTGGCGCGGGGCGGTTTGCGGGGCGGGGCGGTTTATCAGGCGCTCGCGGAGGCGGCGGTCGTGACTGATCTCGCGGCCCTGCTGGGCGCACCGGCCGGCACGGTGCTGCGGGTCAGCGCGATCTTTCCGCACGGGGGCGACTTTGGCGGCACCCGCCTCGGCGACTTGCAGGGCGTGAGCAACATCGCGGCTCACCACGAACCCTCTCTATTTGAATTTTCGGTTTCCACTGAGCTGGCGGGCGGGCGACTTGCGCTCTGTGTCGGGCGGCTGGTGGCCGATGGCGATTTTGCCACCACGGAGGGCGGGGGCGTCTTCCTGAACAGCAGCTTTGGCTGGCCCGCCTGCATCTCGGCCAACACCCGCAACACCGGCCCGGCCTTCGAGCGCAGCGGCCTGGGGATCCAGGGGGCGTTCGCCCTCACCGAGCAGGTCACTCTGCGGGCGGGACTCTATGATGGGGACACGCTGGATGATCCAGACGGCGACCCCGCGCGGTACCCGCATGGGCTGCATCTGGAGTTGGGCCATGGCCAGGGGACCTTCGCCCTGAC
>JBAXWQ010000367.1:0-2221 GCA_037128315.1 Opitutia bacterium
GCCCATGGCCAATGGCAACAATCCCACTCCCGGCGCGGACATCTCCGGGGCTACGGCTTTTCTTAACTCGCTCGTCCGACTTGATTCCTCAATCCATGCCGGCGCGGTTCAGAACATGAAGTTCACCAAAGACTGGTTTGGTCCGATGCGCCCGAAATTCGACGCCCTGCTTCGTGCCTATTTTTCCAGCGGTGGCACCCAGGCCATGATCACGGTGGTTTCCCGCGATGATCTTGAGGCCGCCATGCGCGAACCGCAGAAATGGGGACATCTCATGGTGCGCGTCGGCGGCTTCAGCATCCACTTTGTCGAACTCCCGCACGATGCGCAACTCGATCTGCTGGCGCGGACTTTGCATTAAAATGAACGGCATTGTTTTCGACATCCAACGGGCGGCCCTGCACGATGGGCCGGGGCTGCGGACCACCGTTTTCCTGAAAGGCTGCCATCTGCGCTGCGCTTGGTGCCACAATCCAGAATCCCAGAAGCTCGTGCCCGAAACCGGAAAAAACGGGAAAGTCTACGGGCGAACCATGACCATTGAGGAAGTTATGTCCGTGGTGCAGGCGGATCGTTGTTTTTACGAGACCTCCGGCGGCGGTTTGACGCTGTCGGGCGGTGAGCCGACAGTGCAGTTTGATTTTTGCATCCCGCTTCTACAGGCGGCCAAGGCGGCCGGAATTCACACCTGCCTGGACACCTGCGGAAATTTCCCCTCCGCCTGTTTGCCTGTTTTGTTCCCGCTGGTTGACCTGTGGCATTTCGACTATAAGGCCACCGGCCCGGAGGAACATACCCGATGGACCGGAGTGGACGGCCAATTGATCCAGCAAAACCTTGCCGCGCTCCGCGAGATGGGTGCTGCCATTATTTTGCGCTGCCCGATCATCCCCGGCGCAAACGACAGCGCCGAGCATCTTGCGCGGATTGACGACCTTAAAGCGTCGGGAGATCTTTTGGCGGTGGAACGGCTGCCTTTCCATACGACGGGAAACTCGAAATACACCGACCTGGGGCGTCCAGTTCCCAGCTTTTCCTAGATGTCCGCAGCGCAACACGGTTTCATGGAGGCAAAGGTATGAATCAAATCATGGCTCCTTTTCCAGCGGTTCAGTGGGTTTGACCCATTTATGAAACCAACGATTGGATTTGTCGGTGTCGGGCGCATGGGAGCCAACATGGCGCGCCGGCTCAAGGAGCAGGGATATGCCATTTCCGCGATTTATGATTCGGCCCCTGCGGTTGCCCAATCCGTCGCCACGGAGCTGGGCGCCGCCTGCTGCGACAAACTGGCTGATGTCACGGCCCGCGCGGATGTCATCTTTACCGTGGTGAGCGATGACGCGGCCCAACGGGCGGTTTTTTCTACCTCGGACGAAAGTCTGCTCACAGGCGCATTGGGCAAATATTTCATCAATTGCGCTACGATCACCCCAGCCATTCACGTGGAAATCGAAGCTGCCGCGGCCAAGGCGGGAGCATGGTCACTTGAGGCCTGTATGGCCTCCAGCATTCCCCAAGCCCGCAACGGGACCCTGTTTCTAATGTGCGGCGGGGAAAGGCCCGTCTTCGCCAGTCTCGAACCCCTGCTCCGCGAACTCAGCGGCCAAGGGCAGAGCCTGAGGTTTATCGGACCCGCCGGAACGGCTGGGCAGGTCAAGGCCCTGGTAAATATGGTCATGAATATCAACACCGCCGCGCTGGCTGAAGGCCTCGGCTTGGGTGCCGCGCTCGGCTTGGATTTGGCGACGTTAGTTGAAGTGTTTACGCAAACCGGCGCGGCATCCCGGGTTGTCACCACCGATGCAGAGGATATGATCAACCGGGAACATTCGTGTTTTTTCTCCGCCGCGCACGCGGCCAAGGACAGTGGCATAGCTTTGAAGCTGGGGCTCGAAAAAGGAGTGCGCCTCCCTCTCGCAGCGGCGACCAAGGCTCAGTATGACCGTCTGGTCGCCCTTGGCCTTGGATCCATCGACAAAAGCGGCATCGCCGAGCTTACCTTTCCCGGACGTGCCGGCAGCCAGAAATAGTCCGATGCACCCGCGTGTCCCTTTCGCCGAAAGGATTCCCGGCCCGGCCCGGCCGCTCGCGTGAGCGCTGTGAGATTTCCCGTGGCTTGAATGCCGCTGGTCCGGAGTAGATTATGAAAACTGGCCGCGAGCGTTCGACGGCATTTGCGAACCCCGATATTATGGTTCTTCGCATCGACCCCTATGGA
>JBAXWQ010000368.1:0-2212 GCA_037128315.1 Opitutia bacterium
TCACATTTATGAAAAAACTAACGTTCAGAGGTGCAACTTTCGCGGTCTGCCTGCTGGCTTTATTTTTATCGGTCGATGCACGTTCTGCGCCGAGCGAACCGCGCGATGATCTGACCGGCGCGTGGCGCGGCAAGGTTCAGGGGACGTCGGGGATGTTGGCGGCCATGAAAGACCTTGAGTTCATGTACGCCTTCAATCTCGGCGGGACGATGATGGAGTCCTCGAATTACGATGCCGCGCCGCCGGCTCCGCCCGCCTATGGGATCTGGCGCAAAGTCGGAGCGCATCAGTATGAAGCCAAGTATGAGTTTTTCTGGACCAAGGCGCCGACGAGTTTTGACGAGATCGCCAAGGGCGGCGGCTGGCCGCCGGGCGGCCACGGGGTCCTGACACAAAAAATCACCCTCAAGGACGACGGCAACGTTTTCAATTCCACGATCCGGCTCGATCTATTCGACCAGCAGGGCCAGTCCGTCGACGGGGGAGGAGAAGGCACGGGCCAGGGGGCGCGGATCAGATTCTAATCGGCCGGGAATTATCGCGCGGATCCCTCTTGTCATGAAATTGCGGTCCCGGCTGCTGGTTTTTCTCGCGGTGCTTCCTTCCGTCCATGGGCTGGACTGTTATGTTTCCCCGCAGGGGAATGAACATAATCCCGGTACCCTCGCTGCCCCCTGGCAGACGATCGAGGGCGCGCGTGATGCGGTGCGCGCTTGGCGCCGAGCTCAGCCGGAACGCATGGGTGAAGCGGTGACCGTGTGGTTGCGCGGCGGCACCTATCCGCTGAGCCGCACCTTCGAGCTGACGCCGTTGGACGGCGGCACGGCGGTCGCGCCGGTGACCTACGCCGCTTATCAAAAGGAAGTCGTCCGCCTCTCGGGCGGACAGTTGCTGCCGGCCGCGGCGTTCGTTGCAGTGCACTCAGCGGATGCTCTCCGCCGCCTGCCAGCAGAGTCGCAGCCGCACGTGCTCGAAGTGGATCTGTCTTCCCTCGGCCTAGCGGACTTTGGCCGGCACCGGCAGTTTGGTCACGGGTTGCCTGTGGTGCCCGCCCCGCTGGAATTGTTCTGGAACGACACGGCATTGCCCCTGGCGCGCTACCCCAACACCGGGGCCATCACGCTCGGCCCGATCATTGAGCCCGGCTCGATGCCGCGGAACGGCGACTACAGCAACCGGGGCGGACGCTTCCACTACACCGACCCGCGCCACGCCCGCTGGGTGGGGGTGGGTGACGTCTGGCTGCAGGGTTACTTCAACCACGGTTTCGCCGACGACAAGATCCCGATCGCGGCCATCGATCCGGTGAAGCAGGAAGTCACCCTGGCTGCTCCGCATATGTATGCCCTCGGCAGCGGCCAGAACTTCAACCTGTATGTCGCCCTCAACCTCCTCGAGGAACTCGACGAGCCCGGCGAGTGGTATGTGGACGCGGCGGCCGGCAAGTTGTACCTCTGGCCGCCAGGTGACGTGGCCGGGGCGCGGGTGACTGTCTCCGTGCTGGAGCAAGCCTTGGTCGCGCTCGACCATGTCTCGTTCTGCACGCTGCGGGGCCTGACGATCGAGGACGGCCGGGCGCTGGGACTCTCGATCGAGGGCGGCGCGGACAACCGCATCGTCGATTGCACGGTGCGGAATGTGGGGACGGCCGGCATTTTGCTCGGGCAGGGGGCCCGGCAGACGTTTCCCCATGTCACGGCGGACGACTACACCGGTGTGCCGGTCTCGCGTGAGGTGGGGAGTTTCAATTCGCACCTCTACCTCAACACGGTGTGGGAACGCGACGCCGGGGAGCGGCAGGTCATCGATGGCTGCGAGGTGTACAACACCGGGTCGGGCGGGATCTTTCTCGGGGGCGGCAGCAAGAAACGCCTCACCCCAGGCCACAATGTCGTGACCGACTGCCGCATCCATGACTTCAACCGTCGCAACAAGGCCGGGGCGGCCGGCGTGAGCGTGGACGGCTGCGGCAACCGCGTCGTGCACAATGAGATTTTTAATGCGGATCTGCAGGGCATCATCGTCCACGGCAACGACCACCAGTTCGAGTTTAACCACATCCACCACGTCGCACTCAATTCGAACGACGCCTCCGCCTGGTATCTCGGCCGCGATCCCAGCGACCAGGGGAATGTCGTGCGGTGGAATTTTTTTCATGACGTGGGCCGGCCCGACCGGAAGTGGATGATGGGCGTCTACTGTGACGACGCCA
>JBAXWQ010000369.1:0-2177 GCA_037128315.1 Opitutia bacterium
TTCACGGTGAACTACCACCCGGACCTGAGCGCGGAAGAGATATTTGCTGTGTACCGGGAATACGACGAGCGCTTCGGCTCGGTGCATCGCAGCGCCTGGCGCGATTTCGCGAACAGCCGGGAGACGGGGCGGCGGCTGAAGCTGGGCTATGTGTCGCCCGATTTTCGCCAGCACTCGGCGCGGCATGTGGTGGAGCCGCTGCTGGCGCATCACGACAAGAGCGTGGTCGAGGTGTATGCCTATGCCGAATTGAAACGCGAAGACGCCGTCACGGCGCGCTATCGCGGTTACGTGGAGCATTGGATTCCCACCCTGGGTCTCTCCGATGAGGCGCTCACCGAGCGCATACGCGCCGACGGGATCGACGTTCTGGTGGATCTGGCGGGGCACACGGCGCACAACCGGCTGCGCGTGTTTGCGCGCAAGCCCGCGCCGGTGTCGGTGTCCTGGCTGGGCTATGGCTACACCACGGGGCTCAGCGCAATAGACTACTACCTGACCGATGAAGCCAGCGCACCGTCGGGCAGCGAAGGACTGTTTGCCGAAGTTCCCTGGCGCATCGCCACCCCGGCCTACAGCTATCGTCCTTCCCCCGACATGGGCGAGGTCGGCAGCCTCCCGGCGCAACAACGGGGTCACGTGACCTTTGGCACCCTGACCCGCTCGATACGCGTCAATCACCGAACGATAAGGGTGTGGGCCGCCATACTCAAGGCCGTTCCGGATTCGTGCTTGGTCATGGACAGCCGCACCTTCAAGGATGCGTCGATGCAGGAGCGCTTGGCGGCACTATTTGCCCGGCACGGCATCGCCCGCGACCGTTTGGAGATCGGCTTTCACAGCCCGCCCTGGGATGTCTTGCGCGGTATCGATATCGGTCTGGACTGCTTCCCCCACAACTCCGGCACGACCCTTTTTGAAACCCTGCATATGGGCGTACCGTACATCACCCTGGCCGGAAGGCCGTCGGTCGGACGCCTGGGCAGCAGCATCCTGCAGGGCATCGGCCATCCGGAATGGATTGCCGGGAGTGAATACGACTATGTCGCCAAGGCCGTGGACCTGGCCGGTGACATCGCTCGACTGTCGAAGATACGTTCAACATTGCGCAGCGACATGGAGCAAAGCCCTCTGGCTGATGAAGGGGGCTTCGCCCGCAAGGTGGAGGAAGCCTATCGCGGCATGTGGCAAACCTGGTGCAAGAACGCACCCGCAGCCGGCCCGGACGAGTGCCCGGGTGGTCCGGCAAAGAAACCGGAAGACATTGCCGTTGGCGATCCGCAAAGGCAACCGCTGCCGCCGATCGTTGAGCAAGACCTGCTCCAGGCCGTTGCGCGCCACGAGGCCGGCCGGTTGCAGGAAGCGGAACAACTCTACCGTGCCATTCTGCAAACCCGGCCGGACCATCCCGAAGCAAACCACAACATGGGAGTGCTGGCCGGACAGAGGAAGCAGCCCGCGGACGGGCTGACCTATTTCCTGGCGGCTCTGGAGGCTGACCCGACATGCGGGCGCTACTGGCTAAGTTACGCCGGCGCCTTGATCCAGTCCGGCCAGGTGGAAGATGCGCGGCAGGTGCTTTCCGTTGCCCGGCAGCAGGGATTGGAGGGCGATGAGGTCGCCGCCCTGGAGCTGCGCCTGGAAGCGAGTTCGCAAGTCGCAGCGGCTCCCCGCATCCCGCCGGAAAACAGGAAGAAGTCCCGGAAATCTGCGCCGCCCCGGGGCAAAGAACCCGGCCCGCAGGAGATCAACGCACTGGCGGGACTGTTCAATAACGGGCAGTTCGCGGAAGCCGCAAGCCTTGCCCGGGAGATGACAAAGAGATTCCCCCGGCACTGGGCCGGCTGGAAGATGTTGGGTGTCGTGCTCAAGCAGATGGGGCAGAGCGCGGACGCGCTGGCCCCCATGCAAAAAGCCGTAGCGCTGTCACCGGGCGACGCCGAGGCGCACAATAATCTCGGCATTGTCCTCAATGAGTTGGGGCGCCTGGACGAGGCTGAAGCCAGCTATCGCAGGGCGCTGCAGATCAGCCCGGAGTATGCGCAGGCACACAGCAATCTGGGCGCCACCCTGCAGGACCTGGGCCGCCTGGACGAAGCCGAGGCCAGTTACCGGCGGGCGCTGAAGATCGCCCCGGATTACGCCAAGGCGCACAGCAACCTCGGCGCAATTCTGCA
>JBAXWQ010000037.1:0-18051 GCA_037128315.1 Opitutia bacterium
CACTTGTTATGGCCGGCCATGGCGGAAGCAGCGGGTAGCGGGTAGCGGGTAGATTCAGAAGCGAGCATTCATCGTGTTGTATGCTCGCTACTGACTACTTCTTTTTCTTCGGCGTGACGTTCTTCATGCCGTCGGCCCCGGCGGGGGCGGGGAGTTCGGCCTCGGGCATGCGGTTGATGACCATCTGCTGGACGATCGTGAACAGGCCGTTGATGGTTGAGTACAGGGCCAGTCCGGACGCGAAGTTGTAGCAGAACAGCGTGAACATCCAGGGCATGACCTTCATCATGGTGGCCTGGGCGTTGTCGGTGGTCGGCGTCGGCGTGAGCCGCATCTGGATGATCATGGTCGCGCCCATCAGGAGGGGCATGATGTTGAGCGGCAGGCCGAAGAAGTGCGCCACCGTGTCCGGGGCGGACAAGTCGGTCGCCCACAGGAAGGAGGCGAAGCGCAGCTCGGACGCGCTTTGCAGCATCGTGAAGAAGCCGATGAAGAACGGGATGGTGATGAGGATGGGGATGCAGCCGCCGAGCGGGTTGACCTTGTTTTCCTTAAAGAGCTTGAGGGTCTCGGTCTGGATCTTCTGGGGGTTGTCCTTGTACTTCTCGCGCATGGCCTGCATGAGCGGGTTGAGCTTCGCCATGCGCTTGGCGGAGCGGGACGCGGCGAGCGTGAAGGGCAAAAAGAAGGTCTTCAGCAGCAGGGTGGTGACAATGATGGCCCAGCCCCAGTTGGGGATGAGCGAGTGCACCCAGGTCATGATGGTCAGCAGGAGCGGCGCGAAAAACCCGGAGAAGAAAACCTTCCCGAAGCCGGTGGAGAACTGCATGACCTTTTCCTCGCCGTGCTTGAAGATATCCACGTTGGAGAGGCGCTTGTACTCCTTGGGGCCGGCGAACAGGGTCGCGCCGAAGGTCGAGGCCGCCCCGGCCGCGAGCGGCTTGAGTTCAAAACGCGCGTAGCCGGTGATGCCATACGCCTTGGTGTCGGTGTCGGGCGCCAGAGGGAACAGTTTCACGCGTTCGACCCGGAGGCCGGTGCCCGGCTGGTCGGGGGTGAGGATCAGGCCGAAGAACTGGTTCTTCACCGAGGCCCAGGCCACCGGGGCGGTGTGCTCGATGAAGGCGGGCGGGGCGCCGTCCTTCATGCCCACCATCGCCAGGAAGCCTCCGCCCTGCAGGTCGCTCCGGGCGATGAAAGTCGCATCATTGCCGTCCGAGTGGCCGGCGTTGAGGTAGAGGCCGAGATCGTTTTCGTTCAGCGGGGCGGCGGTGCCCAGGCTGAAGGAGGCGCGGGGCAGCGGCAGCAGCTTGTCGGTGAGATTCCGAAAAGTCGTTTCGTGGCGGATCTGGTAGTCGTCCTGCCCGGCCGTCTTGGCCAGGGAGTAGCGGCGGGTCACCTCCAGGCCGTCCGCCACCGTGCGATAGACCACCTCGGTGGCGGTCTGCGAAACGAGGGCATAGGAGGAGTGGCGGTCGACCCCGGGGAAATCGGCGAGGCTGAGCGCCGGCGCGGCCGAGGGGGCGTTCAGGGTGTAGAGTCCGGGAAGACCCTTTTCGGCGGTGTATTTTTTCAGGCCGACATGGTCGATGGCGCCGCCCCGGTTGGTGAAGCGGACCTCGATGAAATCGTTGGCGAGCGTGACGTACTCGGCGGGGGCGGACTTGGCCACCGACAGGACGGCGTTGTCCGGCGAATGGTGCGGCTCCAGCGCGATAGGCGCGGGCGTGGGCAGGCCGGTCGGCTGCACGGAAGTGCCGGCGGGCGGGTTGGCGGAAGGGGGGACAGGCGGGGCAAGGCGGGCGCTGAAGTAGAAGCTCGCCATGGCGGCGAGGAGGAGCAGCACACCGATCACTGTATTCTTTTTATCCATGAGAAAATGAGGTTAGAGGGAGGAAACCCGCGTGCACACCGGCGTCGACCGGGGTGGCACCGCATCCTCGCCGCCGGGATGCCACGGCCCGCACTTGGCGAGCCGGCGCAGGGTCAGATATAAACCGAAAAAGAAACCGTGTTCGTGCAGCGCTTCGCGCGCGTAATGCGAGCAGGTGGGGCTGAAACGGCAGCCGAGGGTCGGATTCAGGGCGGACAGGGCTGGTGACATGGTCCGCTGGTAAATCCAGACGAGTCCGCTGGCGGCGCGGGCAGGGAGGGCGAGCAGCGGGCTGTAGCGGCGCTCGGCGAGCGCCGTTGGGCCGGACCGGCGGTCATAGACCGCCGCTACAGGTTGGTCAGGCATGGGGCTTCGGTGGGGCCGGGGCGAACTTATGGCAGGCCTGGGTAAACCGTTGCTCGACCTCGGCAAACTCCATCCGGAGGAGGGCGGGGCGGGCGGTGAGCACAAGGTCCAGGCCGGCGGGCACCAGGGTCTGATGGCGGCGGTAGATTTCACGGAGGCGGCGCTTGGCCCGGTTGCGATGGACGGCGTCACCCACGGAGGCCCGGGAGGCGACCACCCCCACGCGGGCGGGGGTCGCGGCCAGCTCGGCGGGACGCACCCGCCAAGTCAGGAGGAAGGCACCGCAGTCAGTGCGGCGACCCTGCTCACGCACGGCGCGGAAGTCGTCGTTGCGCCGCAGGCGTTGCCCGGCGCGCAGGTTCATCTTAGACGACGGTGAGGCGCTTGCGACCCTTGCGGCGACGGGCCGCGAGGACCTTGCGGCCACCGCGGGTGGCCTTGCGGGCGCGGAAACCGATCTTGCGGGCGCGTTTCTTGCGATGGGGGCGAAATGTAGGTTCCATGGTTTTATACGAAAAAGAGGACCAAAGTCGTGAGGGAAGCGGGGGGTGTCAAGCGAGAGGTTTTGCCTAAAAACGGCCTGCCGCAAGCCTAGGCGGGTTACTTTCTCGCCTTGGGTTTCCTCTGTGAACAACCTGCGGACAAATAGTTTTTGCGTTCAGGCGGGGAACCCTGACCTTGGGCGCATGGCCGAGGCATGCAAAAAACCGACCCCTTCTCCGGCAGGCCCACCTGCCTCACCGGCTCCCGCCTCCCCGGCGCGGAAGGGTGGTCCCTTGTTCTGGACGGTCACAGGCAACGACTTCGGGCGCTCGATCAGCTGGTCCAAGCAGCGCGGCAATGTGGCATCGGAACAGATAAAGACCTCGATATCATCCGCCTCGCGGAAGACGAAGTAAGCCTGCTGGAAGCTTCCGGCGGCGAATGGGCCGCCTTGGGCGAAGCCATCCGGGAATTCCGCCGGCACCTGCCGGTCATCCCCTTTGAGGCCTTCGGCTTCAGTTCCGAGGTTGAGGACCCCTTTGAAGTCGACAGCCCCAAACTGCGGCGCATCGGCGGCGGCGTGGAGGCGCTGGCCTTTGTCGATGCCCAGCATTCGGTCTACAAGTTTTTCCTGTTCCGTGAAGGCGGCGACGTCGGGGCCACCTTTGCGTTCCATCGCGGCGAGAGCGACCTGCTCAACGCCCTGGCCGTGCCGGGCAGCTACCGGATGCTGTTGGCCAAGCTCGAGCTCACCCACCAGTTCGGCATTCCCACGGAGATCGTCGGCCTCACCCCGGAGGGGATTTTGGTGGCCAAGCAGACCTTTGGCCGCCTGCTGCCCGAGAAGACGGATGTCTCGGCGCACGATCCGCTGAACCTGATCCCGATTCCCTCGCGCTTTCTGCGGGCCGACCGCGACCACCCGCGGCTGGCCTTCCTCGAGGGCGTGCCGTGGCTCGTGGCGGATACGCATGACCGCAATGTGGTGGTCGACGAGACCGGGGCCTGGCGGGTCATCGACCTGGTGGCGGCGCCGCTGCCGCCCGAGTGGTTGGCGCAGTTGGCGTTGTTCCGCGACTGGATCGAGCGGGCCCGCCTCGATCCGCGGGCCGGGGCGCTGGCCGCGGTGAATGACGACGAGCTGTAGGAGGGGCTTTATGCCCCGATCGTACATCCGCGCTGCGCTCGATCGTCCAATATCGCGGCATAAAGCCGCTCCTACAGCCGGACATAAAAAAGCCGCGACTCGCGTCGCGGCGGTAAATTTAGGCTCAACGCAGCTTACTTCGTCAACTCGGCCAAAATCGTCTCCGCCTGCTTCTCCGTGGTGCCCTTGTAATCGGCATAGACGATCTTGCCGTCCTTGATCAGGTAGGCCGAACGGTGGGCCATGCTGGTCAGCGGCATCGCGGTCGGAACGCCGAAGGCGTTGATCACGACGCTGTCCATGTCGGCAATCAGGGTGAAGGGCAGCCGGTATTTTTCCTTGAAGGCTTTCTGGGCGGCCACGTCGTCATGGCTTACGCCGATGACCGCGACCCCTTTCTTGGTGAGGGCCTCGTAGCCGTCGCGCAGCGAGCAGCCCTGCTTGGTGCAGCCCGGGGTGTCGGCCTTCGGGTAGAAATACACCAGCGTGTAAGGCTGTTGCTTGTAGACATCGGCGAGGGCGATCTTCGCGCCGGTATCAGTGACCGCGGAGACGGCGGGTGCGGCATCACCGACCTTGAGCGGCTCAGCAGAGGCAAAGGCGGAGAGGAGGGACATGGTGGCGAGGAGGGTAAGCAGGCGTGGAAGTTTCATGGGGAGGCAAGCTAGCCGGGAAGGGAGAGATTGCAAGGGGCACTCAGCCACGGCGGGCCCGGAAGGAGCCGAAGTCATTTTAGCCACAAAAATGCACAAAAACAGTTCGTCCTGATGGCGTGGACAAATCCGTGCGCCTATAGGCGCGACGCACACTTAAGCGAAGGGGCAATACCCTTGGTGCCTTTTTGTGGCCAAACCGGGAATTGGGTCGGAGGCCGGGGTTTTAATTCCAGGGCAATGCGGCGGATCGCAATCACCCGGCCGGATGGAATCCGGCGCTGGCGCCGACCCAGGTGCGGCCCTTGTTGAAGTCCACGCCGTGCATCGCGCCTTTGGTCAGGCGCACCAGCAGGTTGAGAAGCCGTGGCATGCCGGTGCCGTCGCCGGCGTAGATCAGCCGCACCTCGGCCTTGGCCGGGCCGTCCGGCGTGGCCATCACGGGAGCATAAGTGACCTTGCGCTGCAGCAGCCACTCGGCCGGGTTGGCGATGGCGGCGATTTTTTCGCGGGTCGGGGTGATGTCCACGCCGAGTCCGGCGAAGGAATAAAGTGGCTTGCAGACGTAGTTCTCTAAATCGGCCGGCAGGGAATCGGGGCGTTCCGCCTTCGCCGAGGCTTCGGCGGACAAGAAAGCCCCTCCTACAGCAAACTCGCTGACAAAGCGGCAGTCGGGCACATACGGGCTCTTCAAGAACGGCAGCGTGTGCTTGCTGATCCGAAAATACCAATTGGGGTGGCCGGCCCACTGCACATCGAGGTCGTCGAAAAAGCTGAACTGCATGGGCGGGGTCTTGCGCAGCAGTTCGTCGAAGATGACGCGATTGAAGATGCGGTGGATCGGCACCTCGCGGCCGCCGCTGTGATAAAAAAGTTTCTTCCCGCGTTTGAGCACATTTGTCACGCAGAGCGGCCTGATCCCAATCATCGCGTCGGTGCAGGCGAAATCGACCCGTGTTTTCTGCTGATCCGGCTCGATTTCCAGCAGTACGGTGTTTTCCGCCGGGCAGTCGCCGAGCATCGCACGACGGAGGGCAGTGAGATAGCCGTTCTCATCCAATCCGCCAAAGAAGGAGGTGTAGTCCGCAGGGATCTCCGGAGAATATTTTTTATACGTGCGGGCCAGGAGGGCCTGCCAGCAGGCTACGGTGGGAAAACCCTGCAGCTCGATCAGCTGCGGCCGCACCTGGCCGGCGGCATCGTGGCACAGGGCAAAGTCCACCGCGAGGAAGTGCGGCCAGAGGGTTTCGTTGGGCACGGTGAGCCCGGCCGGTATCGCCGTGCCCGCGTGCTGGCGGAACTCCGGCTTCGTCAGCTGGCGCACGATGTCGTCGGACGCGCGGACGAGTTCACCGGTGGTGGGCGCGTCGAGAAACAGGGGCGACTCCGCCACGCGGAAATCCACCGGCCAGTAGGCCGCCGTGTTCAACTCACCCATCATGGCGGCATAGCGCGCCTCCGTGAAGGCGGCATTGTAGCGTTGGCGCAGTGCGGGGATCATGTGGGGAAGATCGCGGAAGCGCGAAGTGGCGGAATCACGGAATTTAACCAGGCTGGGGTTGGGATCGAAGGAGGGAGGATCAACAGGTTCCGCGCTTCAGCCCTTCCGTACTTTCGCGATTTCCTAGATCAGGAATTTCCCCTTCGCCATCACCTGCTCGTCGTCGAGCCAGATGTCGAAGAAGCGGCCGACGCAGTCGATGTGGGTCGTGCTCTTCCAGGTCTGGCCGGTGTGCTCGCAGTAGGGATGGCCGAAGGCGATGTGGATGCCGGGCAGCTTTTCGTCCTGCAGGATGTGGCCAATGATGCGGGTGCAGGCGAGGTTGGTGCCGATGGCGAACTCGCCGACGCGGTTCGAGTTTTCGTCGGTGTGGCAATACTGGTCGAACTCCTCGAGCAGCTCCTTGTTGCTGCAGGCCAGCCCGGTGATGCGGTTGTCCTTGATGTCGATCGTCAGCGGCGTGGCGCCGATGTCGCCGTATTTCTGGCAGAGATAGTCGCCGACGACGCCATCAACGACGAAGCGGCCGTTGGAGGTGAAGGGGGAGGTGAAGATCTCGCCACCGGGCAGATTGCCCCACTTGGCGGAGGAGATCAGGCCGGAGGTCTTGACCCAGTTGAGTTGCGGCGAGAGTTCGGCGACATAATCGGTGCCGGCTGCGGTCTGGCAGGTCACGCGCCGGGCGCGGCGGGTCTTCTCGATGAGTTTTTGCGACAGGCGGTCGACCTCGATGAAGTCCGCGCGCATGCCCTCGAGCATGATCTGCTTGTTGATGTTCACCATGTGCCCGTGCCGGAGGCGCTGCGGGTTGATGACATCCATCATCTGCATGCGGGTGCGAAGCTCGCCGGTCTGGGTGATGCAGGCGTAGATGCTGACCTGCGAATGGGCGAGATCCGCCAGCACGGCGGCCGGCATGTCGCGATGCGGGCGGGGGCCGTACTCTTCCAGGACGAAAACGTTGTAGGGTGCGCCGGTCTTCTCGATTTCCGCCACCAGGGCGGCGGCAATCTCGGCGCTGGCCTGATCGGTGATGAGCGTCATGCGCTCGGTCGGCTGGAGCTTCAGGCAGACGTGGATGGCGTTGGCGGCCCCCGGCGTCAGGGCTGGGTCGAAGGTGGCGGGCAGCGAGGCGGCGTGCGGCATGCGGACAGAGGAAGGCATCAGTAGCGAGTAGTGGGTAGCGAGTAGCGGGTAGGTGACCGCGGAGCACATATCCGGTCGATATGCTCGCTTCTCACTACTCGCTGCTCGCTACTGTTTTGTTCAGAGATCAAGTCCGTGGTGGGTTTCGTTGATGATATAGTCGACTACGGCTTTGAGGTCTTTAGTCCGGTTGTAAACCTCAACCTGCCGGTCAGCGCCGGTGCCGTGCTGCAGGATATGCTGCACGTAGTTCACCTCGGCGCGGGAGCCGAGTTCATCCACCACATCATCAATGAATTCGAGGAGCTCGTTGATGAGGTCGCGGGTCGGAACCTCCTCGGACTTGCCGAAGTCGATCATCTTGCCGTTGATCCCGTAGCGGGAGGCGCGCCAGCGGTTTTCGTTGATCAGGCGGGCGCGGTAGGTGCGGAAGCCGAGGTTTTTGCGATGAAGCAGGTAGAGCTTGGCGATGACCGCCTGCATGATGGCGGCGAGGCAGATGGTCTCATCGACGCGCATCGGGATGTCGCACACGCGAAACTCCAAGGTGTGGAAGATCGGGTGCAGGCGGATGTCCCACCAGATCTTTTTGGCGTTGTCGATGCAGCCGGTCTTGATGAGCAGGTTGACGTAGCCGTCGAATTCCTCGACGGAGTCGAACAGGTCGGGGATGCCGGTGCGCGGAAAGCGCTGGAAGACCTGCAGGCGGTAGGAGGCGAAGCCCGTGTTGCGGCCGACCCAGAACGGGGAGTTGGTCGAGAGGGCGAAGATGTGCGGCAGGAAGTAGCGTGCGGTGTTCTGCAGCTGGATGGCGGTCTCGCGGTCGGGCATGCCGACATGGACGTGCAAGCCGAAGATGAGGTTGGCGCGGGCGATCTGCTGCAGGTCGTTCAGCACGCCCTGATAGCGCTCGCCCCTGGAAATCTTCTGGTCGATCCAGTGGGAAAAGGGGTGGGTGCCGGCGGCGGCGATGCGCAGGTTGGCTTTCTTCGCCAGGCCGGCGAGGTCGCGGCGCAGGCCGGTGACGGAGTTGCGCGCGGCGGCGATGTCCTTGCAGATGTCGGTCCCGACCTCGACCACCGACTGGTGCAGTTCCGGCCGGACGCGCTCCTTGAGGATCACCTTGCCGCCCTCGATGATCTCCTCGATGTGCGATTTCAGCTCGCGCGTGACCGGGTCGACGATCTGGAACTCCTCCTCGATCCCGAGGGTGAACTCATGTTTTTTTCGCGTAGTGGCCATGGGTTGGGGCGGAAATCAGCCGGGGAAAATGTTGGAGGGCCCACGTCCCTGTGGGCCGGGGCGGCTCGCAGGCACGCGAGCCCTCCAGGTAAGGAGGATTCTCAAGATGCTCATTTTTTCCTCGGCAGCGCTGCCGGTTGGCCGGTCTTGACGGCCCCCTGCACATAGTTGCCCCAGACGCTGTTGTTCTGCGCGGGATTGTGCGCCTTGGCCTTGCGGATGAGCATTTTCGCTGCCGCCTCGACGACCCACTGGAAGTTGTCCTCGCCGACGGACTTCCGGTCGGCGTCGGGGGCCGGGTTGCAGAAATCGATCGCGTACGGGACGCCGCCGCTCACGCCGAATTCCACGGTGTTGAACTCGTAGCCCAGCGCATGGTTGAGAGTGAGCACGTCGCGCTCGATGCGCGCCAGCAACTCGGGCGAGCCGGGCGGGCGGTCCACCACATAGCGCAGATGGTGCGGGTTGCGCGGCTCATAGGGCATGATGCGGACATCGGTGCCGCCGATGCAGTAGCAGCGATAGTAGTCGTCGAAGTGCACCTCGGACTGCAGCAGCATCACGAGCTGGCCGGTCTCGCCGTAGGCCTTGAAGAACTCGTCGCGGTCGCGGACCTTGTAAACGTTCTTCCAGCCGCCGCCGGAGTGCGGCTTGAAGTAGGCGGGCCAGCCGATGTAGTCGAAAATGCCGTCCCAATCGAGGGGGAAGGCGAGGTTGGCGAACGACTCGGCCGAGCAGTCGGCCGGATGGTCCTTCGAGGGCAAAATGACGGTCTTCGGGACGGCAACGCCCAGCTTGGTGGCGAGGCAGTTGTTGAAGAATTTCTCGTCGGCGGACCACCAGAACGGGTTGTTCACAACCGATGTGCCGTTGAGGGCGGCGTTCTTCAGGTAGGCGCGGTAGAAGGGCACATCCTGCGAGATGCGGTCGAGGATGACGGCATAGGGCGTGGGCTCGCCCTGCCGCACCTGGTTGATGAGCACTTCCTCGGCGGTGATGCCGGGTTCGTTCATGGCATTGATGCGTTCGATCAGGGCCGTGGGGAAGCTGCGTTCCTTGCCGTGGAGGATGCCGATTTTTTTCATGGGGAAAAGGATGAGGCCGGCGGGACGGATGTGGGCCCCGGCGTTTTTCAGGAGTGAATAAGCGAAAGATAGACGGGCAGCATGTCCCGCCAGTAATTCCAGTCATGCCCGCACCACTTGCGGTCGTCGAGAAAATGTGGGATGCCCCGCGAGTTGAGCAGGTGGGAGAGGTGGAGGTTGCGATCGCGGCAGTTGTCCCAATCTCCGGTGCCGAGCACTATCCCCATGTGGCGCAACCGGTCGAGAAACCACGGGTCGCTGAGGTTGGGGAGGTAATCGACAGGATTATGATAGTAGCAGAGGTCGTCGTAGTAGCCGTCCAGCATCGGCCGGATGTCGAAGGACCCGCTCAGGCTCAGGCAGTAACCCACCAGATCCGGGTGCCGCAGCGCGAAGTTCATGGCGTGGTAACCGCCGAAGCTGGCGCCGGCCAGGCAGACCCGGCCGTGGCCGGTTTCGCCCAGCGCGTGCGGTACGACGTCATGCAGGATCACGTTCTCGTAGGCCGCATGGGTGCGCACGCGGTCGGCGGGGGCGATGGACTTGTTGTACCAGCTCTGCGCGTCAATGCCGTCCGGGCAGTAGATCTTGACCTTCCCCGCCTCGATGAGGTGCGCGACCGAGCCGATGAGCCCGAAGTCCTTGTTCTGGTAGTAGCGGCCCAGCGACGTGGGAAAAAGAATGACGGGATAACCCGCGTGACCGAACACCAGCATCTCAAATTCCCGGCTCAGATGCGGCGTATACCAGCGGACATATTGCTCGTTCATGCAGGAGTAGGGGTCTGGGTGGACCGGCAGGGGGTTGTCATGCAATAACCGGGCCGGTTCAAGGCGCGAATCATTCCTCGTTGGGCTCAAGGATAGGTGGGTCGGGGTTTACCCCCGACGGGTTGCGTTGAGTGTCGGGCATTAAGCCCGACCTACACAAACGGATCCTCCTCCGCGCCGAAACCACTTGGCTTCACCCAGCGCCGTCTTTAGCACCGCCGTCGCCGCGTCATGCCGAATCCTCCTCCGACCACCGCCACCCTGCGCCTGCACCGTCGTTTCCGGTCGCCGTCGATGCGCACCAGCCGCGATGTCGTGGTGTGGCTGCCGCCAGGCTATGAGGGCACCCACCGCCGGCATCCGGTAGTGTACTTTCAGGACGGGCAGAATATTTTCGATCCGCTGACGGCTTTTCTGGGCAATGCCTGGCACGCGGGCGAACGCGCCACCGAGCTCATCGCGGCCGGCAAAATCACCGCTCCCATTATGGTCGGCATCTACAATCGGGGCTTCGACCGGATGAGCGAATACGCCCCGACGCCTGCGGAGTTTTCCGGCTGGGACGGCGAGAAGTGCCGGAGCAAGGGCCAGGCGAAACGCTATGTGAATTTCGTCGCCCGCGAACTGAAGCTCTTCATCGATGCCCACTATCGCACCCTGAAGGGCCCGAAACACACCGCCGTCGTCGGATCCTCGATGGGCGGGTTGGTCTCGCTTTATTTCGCCTTGTGGCAGCCGCGCGTCTTCGGCCACGTCGTTGCCCTGTCCCCCTCGCTGTGGTGGGATGACCGCGTGGTCATCAAGGCTTTCGCCCGGCTGCGCAAGAAACCGGCCGTGCGCCTCTGGCTCGACATGGGCACGGCTGAGCCCGGCTGGGAGACGGTCCAGGTGATGCGCGATGGCCTGGTCAAGCGGGGCTGGAAACCGGGCCGGGACCTGCATTACTCTGAGATCGTCGGCGCCGAGCATTCGGAGCATGCTTGGTCGGCCCGGATCGGGGACGTGCTCAAGTGGCTGTGGGCCGAACCCCGGCCGTAACCTTCTCCGCCATCCATCTGCTGGTGCGACCACTGGTCATGATGACACTCGCGGGCGACGAGGGACCTGTCTTTTCCCACGCCATGGATGACATGCCTAACCTCATTCCCCGACAGCCTCCGTCCGCAGCGGCGGCAAAAAAATCCACCAAGCGGACGGTCCTGGCCATGCTGCTGGGCGGAGGGATCGGCGCGGTCGCGGGATTTTTTGGCGTGCGCTACGGCCTGGACCTGATGCTGCCGATCCCCGGTTCAAAGCTGCTCAAGCTGGTCCCAATCGCGACCCTGCCGCTTAGCTGGCTGGTCGTGGTGGGGTTTCACGAGCTTGGCCATGTGATCGGCGGCTGGCTGGTTGGGGGCAAGTTTCTGCTCTGGGTCGTGGGTCCGCTCATGGTGCGCCGCACTCCGGCCGGCATCCGCCTGGGTTTGAACCGCAACATCAATGTGGCCGGCGGGATGGGGGCGTGTCTTCCCCTGGAGCCGGAGCGGATGACACCCCGGCGGGCGGCGGTCATGATTTTGGGCGGTCCGGTGGCCAGCCTAGTCCTGATGGTGGGACTGCTCTGGCTGGCCGTCGCTTTGGCGGCGGGGAACGCGCCGGTCACGGCGGCCCTCGCCCTCACGCAGAACGGGGTGATGTTTACCGCCGGTCTTTCCTTTATGATCTTCCTTGTGACCGCCGCCCCCAGCGCGACCGGGGGGTTCAAGTCCGATGGCAAGCGGGTGTACGAGCTGATGCGCGGCGGCCGCCGCTCCGAGCAGGAGGCCGCGCTGCTGATGCTTACGACCGCCGGCCTGGCCGGCATCCGGCCGGCGGACTATGACCCGGGGCTGATCGCGAAGGTGCTCTCGCTGGGCGATCGCACGCTCTTCGATCTCTACGGGCATCTCACGGCCTATTATTGGGCGGCGGATCGCGGCGACTGGCCGGCGGCCCAGGGGCATCTGGACTACGTGCTGGCGGGCGAGGACCAGGTGGTGCCGTATGTCCGGGACGTCCTGCGCTGCGAGTATGCGTGGCTTCTCGCGACCCGGACGGCAGATGTTGCGGCGGCCCGCGCCTGGCTGGCGGTGGCAGGCCAGCTCGAGTTTGACCCGGCCACGCGGCTGCGGGCCGAGGCCGCCGTGCTGCTGGCGGAAGGAAAGCCGGCGGAAGCTGCGACCAAGGCGCGGGCCGGCTTGCATGCGCTGGAGCACAAGAGCCTCAGTCCGGTGCAGAGTCCGTTTGTCCTCGACGCGCTGGAGGCGCTGCTCCGGCACGCCGGGGCCTGAGCGCCCCGCGGGGCGACTAGGGCCTTGCCTGCGCCGTTGGGTAATGGTTGAGATAAATGATCGCCATGGGCCGACCCCGTTCTCTACGCCTCACGGCGCCATTTTTATTGGTTACCCTGCTTGCGGCGGCCGAGCCCCCGCGTGATTTCCGGGACGCCACCGTGGCGTGGCCCGTGCCGGTGGCGCCGCCCGCGGGTGCGCCCAACGTGCTGATCGTGCTATGGGACGACATCGGCTTCGGCCAGTTTGGCGCCTTTGGTTCGCCGCTCACGACGCCCAACATTGACCGCGTGGCAGCGCGGGGCGTGCGCTACACCAACTTTCACACGGCGCCGGTTTGCTCGCCCACGCGAGCCGCGCTGCTCACCGGCCGCAATCCGCATGCGGTGGGGGTGAACCATATCGGCGAATACGCCAACGGCGCGGACAACAGTCAGGGCGGCCCGAAACTCGAGGCCGGGACGATCGCCGACTATCTGCGGGGGCGCGGCTACGGCACGTTCGCGATCGGGAAGTGGCACCTCGCGCCGATGACCGAGCAAGGAGCCGACGCCTCCTCGGCCTTCTGGCCCACGGGCCGCGGCTTTGACCATTTCTACGGCTACATGGGCGGCGACATGAACCAGTTTTCCCCCGAGATTTTTTCGGACCGGCCCCGGATCAAGCCCGCGGCGACCCGCCCCGCGGGCGAGACGTATTTCATGGACGCGGATTTCACGGATCGCGCCATCGGGTTGATCGCCGAGCATCACGCCTCGGCCCCGGCCGAGCGGCCGTTTTTTCTCTACCTCGCCTACTGCGCCGGCCATGCCCCGCACCACGCCCCGCCGGAATACCTCGCGAAATGGCGCGGGAAGTTCGATGCCGGCTGGGATGTGATCCGTGCCGAAACCCTGGCGCGGCAAAAAAAACTGGGTCTGGTGCCGCCCGACACGGCCCTGCCGCCGCACAATGCCGGGGTCAAGCCTTGGGCTGATCTCACGCCGGATCAGCGCCGGCTGTTCGCCCGCTATTACGAGGCCTTTGCCGCCGACCTGGAATATGTGGACGCGCAGTTTGGTCGGCTGCTCGACTATCTCGACCGCTCGGGTCTGACCGACAACACCCTGATTTTGCTCGCCAGTGACAACGGCGCAAGTCCCGAGGGCGGCGTCGAGGGCATCTGGAACGAGATGCGGATCTTCGCCGCCAACCAGCCGGGCGAACTGGCGGGCGGCTTGCGCCATTACGAGGACTTGGGTGGACCTCTGACCTATCCCACCTATCCGATCGGCTGGACCCAGGCGGGCAACACGCCCTTCCGTGGCACCAAGGGCACGACTTTCGAGGGTGGCGTGCATGTGCCGCTGATCGCCTCGTGGCCGGCACGGATCAAGGACATCGGCTCCCTTCGTCCGCAATACCTGCACGTGGTGGACATCATGCCCACGATCCTGGAGGCAGCCGGCATCGCTGCGCCCGCGGTGTTGCAAGGCCGGACGCAGCCGCCATTGGCCGGCACCAGCTTCGCTTCCACTTGGCCCGCGGCCGCCGTGGCCGCCCCCGCGCAGCGCGACACCCAATACTACGAGATTCATGGCCACCGGGCCATTTATCATCAGGGCTGGAAGGCGGTCACTTTCCATCAGGAAGGAAAACCCTACGCTGAGGACCAGTGGGAACTCTACAACCTGACCACCGACGTCAACGAGACCCGCAACCTCGCCCCGGCCCAGCCGGCCAAACTGGCCGAGTTGCTCGCCGTCTGGGAACAGGAGGCGCAGCGGCACAATGTCTACCCCTTGGATGATCGCCATGCCGGACCCCGCGACATGTTGCGCCCGGAATACAATCTCAACCGCACCTCGATCACCTATTATCCGCCGGTCAGCGGGCTGCATAAGTTTACCGCGCTGGAGCGGCGGAACCGGTCCATGACCATCAAGGCCGACATTGAGCGTGATGCCGCCGGCGAGGGCGTGATTCTCGCCCACGGCGGCCGGTTCGCCGGTTATACGCTCTACGTCAAGGCCGGCCGGTTGTGCTACCACTACAACTATGCCGGCGACCAGCGCACCGCCGTCACCAGCGATGCGCCACTGACCGCCGGCCGGCACACGGTGTCGGCGGAGCTCAAGCTGACGGGCGATGGCGGCGCGGACGTGACGCTCACCATCGACGGCCACCCCGCCGGCCGTGGCCGGGTGCCGGTGGTGCTGCCGGGAAACATCAGCCACGAGACCCTTGATCTCGGCTGCGATCTCTACACGCCGGTCGCCGATGACTACGCGTCGCCCTACAATTTTCAGGGCACGGTCCACCGGGTCACGGTGGATACGACCGAACTGAAAAAATAAACCACCCCGCCATGTCTCTCCTTACCCGTCGCCAGTTCGCCAAGATCGCCGCGTTGTCCCCGCTGGTGCTGCACCAGCTGGCCAACCGCGCCCGCGCTGACATCGGCAAGCTCGGCGGCGGCACGCATGAGCTGACGCTGCTTTACACCAACGATTTTCACAGTGCCTTCGAGCCCATCCCGGCCTACTGGCTGCACGGTACGCCCAAGCTCGGCGGCGCCGCGCATCTGGCCGCGCTGGTCGAGCGCGAGCGGGCGGTGGCGCGGACCTCGTTCCTGCTCGACTCGGGTGACATGTTCACCGGCACGATGTCGCACCTCACGAATGGCGAGGCGCTGATGGAGATGATGACGCTCATGCGCTACGACGCGATGAGCGCGGGCAACCACGAGTTCGACTACGGTTGGCGGATCTTTGACCACGCCGCCCAGCGGGTGCCGTTTCCGATCCTCTGCTGCAACATCCGTTACAAGGGCACGGGCATCCGCTTCACGCGGCCCTACACCATTCTGGAACGCAACGGCACGCGGGTCGGGATCATCGGGGTTATGGGCCTCATGGCCGCGCACAACACCATCATGCCCTCCAAGGTTGCCGAGCTCGAGTTCACCGACCCGGTCGAGGAGACCAGGGCCTGCGTCGCCGAATTGCGCGACACCGTCGACGTGCTCGTCGTGCTTGGCCACATGGGCCTGCCGGGGGCGATGCAGACCGACGCGGAGAACGACCCCGAGGTGCAGCGCCCACTCGACGAGGACATTGGTTTCTGCGGCGCCGTGCCGGGGATCGACGTCTACATCGCGGCGCATTCGCACCACGGTCTCGACCAGCCCATCATCCAGCCCGACACCGGCACCATCATCACGCAGACCTACGGCTACGGCACACGCCTGGGCCGCATCCGGCTCAAGGTGAAGGACCGCCGCGTCGTCTCGCACGACGTCGAGCTCCTCAAGGTTTGGAGCGACGCGCTGCCGGCGGACCCGGTCGTCGCCGCCCGCGTCGAGCATTACCGCGGGGTCATCGCGCCGCAGATCGGGGCGCCGTTCGGCCGCGCCACGACCCGCATCATCCGCAAATACAACCGCGAGTCGCCGCTCGGCAACCTCATCACCGACGCCATGCGCTGGCGCACCGGCGCCGATGCCGCGCTGAACAACGCCGGCGGCCTCCGCGCCGACCTGCCCGAGGGCCCGATCGACCACGGTCGGGTGCTCGACGCCTTTCCCTTTCTCAACGACACCGTGACGGTGGAACTGACAGGCGCCGTGCTGCGCGCCGTGCTGGAGCAGGGGTTCTCGCTTCAGGCCGGCATGGTGCAGGCCTCGGGCCTCCGCGCCACCTACGATCTCAAGCGCCCGATCGGCGGCCGGCTGGTCGCGCTGGAAATCGCCGGCGCGCCGGTGCAGGACGGAAAAATGTATCGCGTGGCAACCAACAGCTTCCTCGCCGAGGGCGCGGACGGTTATGCGGCGTTCCAAGGCGGCCGCGTGATCGCCAAGGACAAGCTGCTCAGCGACGTGTTGAGCGACTACATCCGCGAGCGGAAAACGATCGAGCCACCCGTCGCTGGACGGCTCGTGTCGGTGTAGGGCGGGATCGCGGTCCGATGGGTCGAGTTTCCAAGTGGTGGAACCCGGCCTCCGGACGGGTTGGCTCGGGCGGCTAGTAAAGATCTCCGGAGCAAGCGCCGGGGCATTTTAAGAAAACTGTAGGAGCGGGTTTACCCTGCGATTTCGCCAAGCCATCGGGGCGTGAAGCCCCTCCTACAGCAAACCAAGCCTGAGCAAGCTTCGGGGAATTGGACCCAAAGGGATTAAGAAACGCGTCCAGTGGCCGCGTTCCACCCGCTCAGATGTAATACATCTCCGTCGGATTCTTCGTCGCGAGCAGGTTGAGCGTGTAGCGCTTGGTGGTCTTCACCAGGTCGGCGCTGATCTCGCCCCACACCTGCTTGAGGCGACGGCCGCTGCGGCCCGAGAAATTGCCGCTGAGGTGCAGGCACTCGCCCTCGACGGCCATGAGAATGTCATAGACCGAGATTTCCTCCGGCGCCCGGGCCAACAGGTAACCACCCTGGTTACCGCGGCGGCTGGTGATGAGCCCGTGGGTGCGCAGCTTGCCGAGGATCTGCGCGAGAAAATTTGCCGGCACCGCCTCGGTCTTGGCCAGATGGTCGATCTGGGCGAGCGTGCCCGAGCCGTGCAGGCGGGCCAGTTCGGCCATGACGCGGCAGGCATAATCCACTTTGACGGAAATCTTCACGGGAGGGGCAGGCTAGCGGGCGGCTCCGCCCCGGCAATCTTTTTGGCGGAAACGCTCATATCAGGGCTTCCAGCCAATCATGGTTGGCCACGAAAAGGCACGAAGAGACACCATAACAATCCGGTCCCGATCAGCGTAATCCGTGGCAAAAGGGTTGAACGTTTTGCTCGGGGCCTTGCCCTGCGAAGCAGGGTCATTTCTTCGCCGCCTGCTCCTGGAGCATCCGCGCCAGCGTTTCGCGCGCGACCTTGTATTCCGCGGCGACCCCGAACTCTTCGATCTTGCGCAGGAACCTCGGGTCCTCGCGCACCGGGTCAAAAATATCACTCCAGAAAAGACGTCCTTCCGAGCCCACGGGAAACGCGACCATCAGCGGTATCGCCTCATCCATCCGGCCGCGTGCGGCCAGCACCATCGCGTGCAGGTAGGTGCCCGGGCGGTGGCGAGCGAGCAACCGGTTCGCCAGCGCCTCACTCTCTGCCTCGCAATGTGCCACGCGCAGGCTGAACACCAACTCGGCCATGGACGCACCGCTCGACGAGAAGTCATCCGGGGTGATGGCCGGCAGGATGGATTTCAGCTCGGCCGCCGCCTGGTCTGTTTTCCCCATTTGAACCAACGCCTGGGCCCGCCACACGATCATTCGCCAGTCGCGCGGCGAGCCGGCCTCGAAGCGGCCCACGGTTTCGACCACGTCCTGGTTCCGGCGCGCATACATCAGTTGGCGGACGACATCCCGCACGAGATAAACCGACAGTGGGTCGAGTTGCATGCCGCGCCGGTAATTTTCCACGGCCGCATCCAGCCGCCCGGTTTGCACCATCAGGTCGCCCAGTCGGTTGAGTGCTCCCGCATCGTTCGGCGCCAGCGCGAGG
>JBAXWQ010000370.1:0-2164 GCA_037128315.1 Opitutia bacterium
AACGCCCCGCCTCCTTGTCGGACTTGGTCGTAAACACGCGTTGCATCAAAATCTGATCCTTCGGAAAGGTCAGGATGGTCTCGAGGATGACAAGGAAGATAATGGCCCAGACGGTCGCCTTGGTCAGGTCAAAGCTCCAGTCGAGCAGACGCATTTTATCGTCCGCCATGGCGGTCGCGGCAAACTCGGTCACGCCGCCATCCAGCCGGGACACGATGTCGCCCAGAGCGAAGATCAGGCCGCCTACCTTGACGATCACCTGGGCGAAATCCGTCCAGATCACCGCCCGCATCCCGCCGAGCGCGGTGTAGCCGATGGTGACCAACCCCATGATCAATATGCTCACGATCACGTTCAGGCCCGTGATGGTCGCAATGGCCAGCGCCGGGAGAAAGAGAATCACGCTCATACGCCCGCCGAGATGCATTATGATGCAGAGCGCACTCGCCAGCATCCGCACTGACCGGTGAAACCGCTGATCCAGATAAGTAAAAACCGACATCAACTCCAAGCGCCGGAGCATGGGCACAATCCAGATGGCCACGAAGACCAGCGCGAGGGCGCCAAAAATATTATTCAGGAAATACTGCCAGTTGGTGGCGAACGCCTTGGCCGTGGTCGCAATGTAGCCGATCGAACTTCCGTTGGTGGCATAAAGACTGATGCCCGCCGCCCAGAAGGGAATCGTCCGGCTGCCGACGAAAAACTCCGTGGTCGATTGCTTCTTTTCCCGCTGAAAGCAATAGACGCCGATGCCGGCGATAAGGGCGAGGTAAAGGACAATCATGACCCAGTCGAGCGGTCGGAGCAAAAGCTTGGTCGGGATCAGCTCGACCAAGCCTAGCGTGAGCTGCTGTTCGCCTGCCTGCGCCAGCAGCAGACCATTCCCCCAGGCCGCGGCGGGCAGCATCCCGGCAAAACTAGTCTGGGCGAGTTCGGCCCAGACGCGGGTAATCGTGTAATAAGTAACCACTCGCCGGATTCCTTGTTGGCTGACCACGAAAAGCAGGTGAGCCTGCCCGATTGCCCGCGCGGCCCCGGGGACAAGCTGCCCGGGAACTGACGAGGCTTGCGTCCAAGCCTGTCCGGCCGACCAGCGGTAGAGCCGCTGCCCAGTCCTGTCTAGGGGTGAGACCACGGCATACAGGGCATCCTGCTGGGCCACGAGCGCCTCAATCGTGCCGGCGGTGGAGGGACATCCCGGGAGGGCGCTCCAAGCGGGAACGACGCTGCTCATGTTCAGGGAAAAAAGATGGGCCAAGCCGGCGGCGTCCGTGCCATGGATATAGAGCTTGGGGCCCTTGACCGCCCCGCGAATCAAGAGAAGCCCCATGGGCAGTGGCGGCAGCGATCGGGACGAGAGCTGGTCACCCGCCAGGAAAAATTGTTGCACCAGTTGGGCCGGCTCGGCCGGGCTGCGCGCGAAAAGCGCAAAGCCCGCCTGCCCATCTCCCCAAACCGCGGCGAGAGTGCCATCGTGGTGCCAGGCAATTTCGCGCCAACTGCCTGCCGCCGCTTGCAGCCAGGCCTGGCGTTCAGTAATCACGAGCGCGTGCCCGTCGACCACGAGCAGGCGGGCATCAGCCCCGGCCGGCACCGCGCCCTGGACCGTGGTTTGGACCGGCACAAGCGGCGCTGACCACAGGCCGACAGCCATGCCCAGAAACACGCTTAGCCGGCAGACAACTTTAAGGCAACGATGGGGCATCGGGACAGGGTTTGATGATTAATGCGCCGCGCAGTTGACTGGGGGGGGACTTTGACTAGCCTGCTTCAGTATTCCCGCACGATCCGCGTAGCCGCAATAAATATTCCCGGGCATCTGGAGCGGGGGTTGGGTCGATTCCGCCAACCCGACAAGTGCGGCTCTTCCTGTAGGTTTAGTCCTCCCCAATTGTCCTGGTTTTTCGTAACTGGGAAAAAAGAAAGCTCCAGCGGTCCTGTCAGGGAGCTGCTGGAGCTGAAGGCAAAAGCTGACGTGATCAGAATTTGATCGAATGGCTCAGCGAGATCACCCGACCGCGTCCGGCGAAATAATTCTGGAACTGGTCAATCTGGGCCCAAGGCAGAATATAATATTTGTTGGTGAGGTTCTCCAGGCCCAGGGAGAAGTCGCCCCATTTCGTGGAGTAGCTGGCGCTGAGATTAAACAGGGTCAGCCCCG
>JBAXWQ010000371.1:0-2162 GCA_037128315.1 Opitutia bacterium
CCCCCGGGCTGCGGTGTTGAGCGTCACCGGCTGCGCCTCGATTTCCAGCCAACCCTGGGCGACGGCCAGAACCACCAAGTCTTCATTGGTCCGCGCCGAGAACTTGCCCCGGATCTTCATGAGCAGCTTATAGATCATGGAGACGCTGAGATCGAGTTCGGTGGCGATTTCCTTCACCACCGCGCCCCGCGCCAAACCGCGCAGAATCGCCAAATCCTGCTTCGCCATGGTCTGCTTCACTCCGCCCCGGACGGCCTCCCGCAGCAAGGCGCTGGCCTGCGCGCCGAGATAGGTGTGGCCTTCCCGCACGCGGTTCACGGCATCCACCAGCTCGGAGAACCGGGCGGACTTCTCCAGAAAACCATGGGCGCCGAGGCTGATGACCTCCCGGACCACCTGCATGGTGCAGGAAGCGGTGAACACGAGGACGTTGATGTCCGGGTAGTCCTTCCTCACCTCGGCCAGCAGCGCGTAACCCACGCTCTTTTCCGGCAAGCCGATGTCCAACAGCATGAGATTCGGGTGGGAGGTCGCGCAGGCTTCGCGCGCGCTCGCGGCATCGTGGGCGACGCCAGCGACCTCATAGCCAGGTTGCTGGGCGACAAAGTCAGCCAGCAGCTGGGCGATGGAATGATGATCATCAACGATCAGAATCCGACAGATGTTCACGGGTGATTCAGGGTGGGGTTTCGTGGCAGCGGGCATAATGCCCAGACTACCCAGAAATGGGTGAACTGGATATGCCATTTATTCCATAATGATAGGGTGTAATACCTATTTATAATTCTCCCACCCACGTGAGTGTTAGTACCTAGCACCCTTATTTTAAGCCGGTTTGTTGTGCCATTATTTTACTTATTAACATCAACTTATAACGCTTTGTCGGCTTTGGATCAGGAATTACAGTGTAGGGTGTTTTACCTATATCATGTGCTCCATTCCACTTTCTAATCCATGCGATTTATTACCGTCTCTAGGGTGTTGATTGCCATCATTGGCTCAGTCGAGGCCGGATTGATTCACTCGAAGGCATCCGCGATCAAGCGTGGGGCTGCCTGCCGGGAAGCAAAATATCTCCGACGCTGAGTTTGTTAGTCAGGCCGAAAAAGCTGCTGGGAGATCGGCGGCACGTCCACGGGCAGTTCAAACCAGAAGGTGGTACCGGTGCCCGGGTTACTCGTGACCCCTACCCGCCCATCGTGTTTTTCGACGATGCGGCGCACGATGGAGAGACCGAGCCCGTGGCCCTTGGATCTCACGCTGGCAATGCGGGTAAAGGGGATGAACAGTTGCGTCTGGGCCGCCGCGTCGAGGCCCGGCCCGAAATCCGTGACCGAGTAGCGCACAAAACGACCGTCCTGGCTCGTCTCCGCGCCGAGCTTGATGAGCGGCTCCGGACCGCCGTATTTCGCGGCGTTGCTGAGGTAATTCAGCCAAACTTCCATCACCCAGGGTGCGTGGCCGACGGCATTGGGCCAGACTGCGGGCTTTTCGATCCGTGCCGCGTGCTGCTTCAGCTCGCTTTCGAGGCGGTCAATGGCCTCGGAGACCACGGCCGCCATGTCGAGTGGGCGTAGCACGACAGCCTGTCGCAGCACGCCGGAAAGGACCATCAGCTCATCGATGATGCTGGCCAGCCGCGCGGCGGCCTTCTCGGCTTCGTCGAGCTGACGGCGCAGGGTGGCCTTGTCCCCACTGTCGAGCAGCAGCCGGGTGAGACCAAGCCGGCCGATGAGGGTGGCGAGCGGATTCTTCAGATCGTGGGCCACGGTGTGGCCGAAGGCCTCGAGCTCATCGAGCAGCTCCTGCCGCTCAATCCGGGAAGCAATGGATTGCAGCAGTTCATTCTCCGTAAACGGCTTGGTGATGAAATCCGCGGCGCCCAGCTCCATGCCGCGGCGGGTGGCCTCCCGGTCCGCCTTCGCCGAGATCACGATCACCGGAATGGCCCGGAGCGCCACGTCCTTGTGCAACGCCTCGAGCAGTTCAAAGCCCGTCATCCCCGGCATGTTGACATCGGTGATGATGAGCGACGGCAACGCGTCTCTGGCAAGTTGCAGCCCCTCGGTTCCGTCGCGCGCGACAAGGACGGAAAACTCATTCAATTCCAGCAGGTCGGCCACGGACTGGCGGAGCATTGCGTCGTCTTCAATGACCAGGAT
>JBAXWQ010000372.1:0-2151 GCA_037128315.1 Opitutia bacterium
CCGTCTCCATCCGCAACGCCCACCCGCGGCTGCGCCTCGCGCGCCGGGCCCTGACGGCCGCGATCGGCGTACTCGACGCGCATGCCCCCCAATTTCTCGGCGGCTGTCCGCCGGGCGAACTGTCGCTGGTCTTCCTGACCGACCCGGCGCTCGCCCGCATCCATGCCGACTTCATGGGCGACCCGAGCGCGACGGATGTCATCACCTTCGAGGGCGATCTTGCGGCCGGGCTGGCGGGGGAGATCTGTGTCTCCGCCGACACGGCGATGAGATATGTGGGGGGGCCGGGTCTCTCCGGGCCGCGGCTCGCCGCGACGAGCGCCCTCCACGCCGCCTTCTCCACCGAGCTGACCCTTTATGTGGTGCATGGCTGGCTGCATCTCGCCGGGTACGACGATCTCCAACCGGCCAAGAAGCGCCGGATGCGCGCGGCGGAGGCCCGGGCGATGAAATTGCTGCGCGCGGCCAAGGCCGTGCCGGACTTTCGCATGGCACCGCTGTAGGAGGGGCTTTACGCCCCGATGGGATTGATCGACCGCCTCGAATCGGGGCATCAAGCCCCTCCTACAGGAAGGACTCGAACCCCTTGCAGAAAAAATCAGTGGCCACCGCGTTCATTCATGGTTCACTGACCTGTCCATGGCCAACTCACGACTCAGTTCGCTCCGCAATGCCTTTCTCACCGGGCTGCTGCTGCTCGCGCCGTTGGTGGTCACCGTCTGGGCCTTCCTGAAGATCATCGATATCGTCGGCGGCAGTTTTCGTCCGCTGTTTGACACCATCATTCCCCAGCGGCTGCAGAATATCCCGCTCGTCTGGGAAATAGCCGTCACCATCGTGGTGTTCGCGCTGATCACGCTCTTCGGCTGGGTCTCCCACTATTTCTTTGGCAAGTACCTCATGGACCTGGGTGAGCGGGTGATTCTGGCCGTGCCCGGCCTGAATGCGGTCTACCGCTCGGTCAAGCAGGTCGTGGCCACGTTCAGTTCGCAGAACCGCAATGTCTTCAGCCGCGTCGTGCTGGTGCAATTTCCCCGACCCGGCATATGGACCCTCGGATTTCTCACCGGCAAGAACCAGGCGGAAGCCCAGGCCCGCGCCGGCCAGGAACTCTGGACCGTCTTTGTGCCCACCTCCCCCAATCCCACCGGTGGCTATGTGCTCTTTTTTCCCCCGGCCGAGGTGCACGAGTTGGATATGTCCGTCGGCGACGGCATGAAGATGGTCATCTCCGGCGGCGCCGTGGTGCCGGCGTGGTTTCCGAACGGCCGGGTCACGGTGCAGTCCTCCGGCCCGGCGGGGCGCTGATCGGCACCGGCTGGCCATCGATTTCTTGCCGCCCGCGTCATGCCCGGTCAACAGCTCCAGACCACGGCCCTCGTGCTGGCGAAGCTGCCCTCGGGTTCCGATTCGTTCGAACAGCTGACCGCCTTTTCCGGCGTACAAGGCGTCCTGCATTGCCTGCGGCGCATCAAGCAGAGCAAGACGGCCGCGCCGCCCCTGGACCTCTTCGACGAGGCCGAGCTGTGGCTGGAGTCAACCAACCAAGGCCGCACCTGGTTCATCAAGGAACATCGCTTCATTTTGCGCCAGCCCGGCGTGGGCCGTTCCTACGAAACGCTCCGCTCGGCCGCCGCGCTCAGCCATCTGGTCAGCCGCAATCCCGTCTCGGATGAATCCCGCCCGGCCGTGGCCGAGCTGCTGCGCTCCAGCCTGGCCGCCCTCGCGAGCGGCGGGCGGCCCGATATCACCTGGCTCAAGGCGCTCTATACTTTCCTGCGGGATGAGGGCTACCCGGTAAAACAGCAGTGGTGGCCGGAGCTGCCCGCATCCGACCGCGAACTGGCCGTCCAATTGCTCAACCAGCCGCTCGCCGGGCAAACCGCGGTCCCGGACGCGGTCGCACCCATCATCCGCCGGCTCGAGGAGTGGGTGCAACGCGAGACGGAAATCCGATTGTAGGTCGGGCTTTACGCCCGACATCAACGGCTGACCGTCGGGCGTAAAGCCCGACCTGCACCCTAGGGCGTGTATTCAAACCCAGCTTGTCATCCTGAGCGGAGCAAGGATCCACGGCAACGCATACCATAGGGTGAGCGAAAGCATGGATGTCGAACCAGCCTGCTGGCTAGACTTCACTGCGTTCAGAAT
>JBAXWQ010000373.1:0-2144 GCA_037128315.1 Opitutia bacterium
TACCGGAGTCCGGAAACCTTCCGGTTCATCTCCCTGCCAGCCAGCGAGGTTGGGGTCTACAGCATACCGGCGCCGAAGTTCCTGCGAGTCGTTACTGATTTGCTCGACATTCCTGGCGTCATGCGCAAGGGGATCGAGGCGCCCTTGCTCAACGGCACGTTGTGGCATCTTGGGAAAAGCCGTATTGGTAGCGCCCATACCGACATCTGGTTCGTGCGGGGGCTGGAGCGGTCGGTCGAGGCCGTGATTCGCCATTTTCTCACGCCAATGTTGCCAGATCAGGGACTCGTCCTTTCCTCCGGATGGGTGCCGCCAAACTTCATGCGGTCACCCCGAAACTATCGCTTCGCCGCGCTGCGTGATGTGGTGGTCGACTATCTGCCGGATCCGCGCTTGGATATTGATCTGCTGCATCGCATCCTGAGCGCGCCGGTGGATGGTACGCTTCGCCAGGTACTGCCAGTTTACTTTGACGAATATTCGAGTACGCTGACCATCCGCAGTAATCCGGTTCCCTGGCACATCAAGGGTCAACGCCATGCTGCGGCTGTCAAATACATGTATGGCCAGGCGCTTAATGGCCGATGGCTGGTTGATGCAGGGGAGATTCTTGCCGCAGCCTTCCCCGACAAGCAGAATGCCAAGAGCATGCGGATACAGAATCTCTTCAGCAGAAACGACATCTGGAAAGATTACATTGCCAATCCTGAGTGGGGAAAATATGGCTTTCGTCTCGACTGAACATCCCTTCATCGGATAGCATCATGAGGATTATCTTCGTTCGGCATGGCGAATCCGAAGCCAACGTGGCTGGCATCATCAGCGATGACCCCAATCGCCAGGTGGCGTTAACGGACACCGGGCGAAATCAAGCCCAGGTCGTGGCCGGGAAATTGAGCCACATTCCCTTTATCCACGCCTATACCTCTGAGTTTTTGCGCGCGCGTCAGACCGCCGAGATCTTGCTCATCAAACAGATGTGTCCATTGCTCATCGATGCTCGTCTCAACGAGCGGCAATCCGGCATGGACGGCCTACCAGTGGAGGTGTTCAATGGGCTGGTTCGTGCTGAACCGGTCAGAACTCGGCCACCAGGAGGCGAGTCCTTTCTGGAACAGATGGAACGCCTGAAAGCCTTCCTCGATGATATTGCCGCGGTTCAACCTGATGGACCGGTGTTGGCGGTATCCCATGAGAATCCCATCCTGGCCGCGCTGACTTTGTCTGGCCAGCCGGTGGAAGAAACGGTGCGAGGCAGTATCCCCAACTGTGGGTGGGTGGAGATACATTGGCCATTGCCCGGCCCTTTGGGGTCTGGCGTGATGACCCATGGCGGTGGTTAGGAGCATTCCGCACATGCAACCTGATTACCTCCGCGAATATATCGGTTTTAGCGCCGCCATTCTGACGACGGTGGCCTTGGTTCCCCAGGCCCTAAAATCTTGGCGTACCCGGGATCTTTCGGGGGTGTCGCTGATCATGTACAAGTTTCATCCACACCAGTGTCATGGCGGAAACGGTGAGGCTGCCCAGCCATAGACGTTTGACTACTTGCCAGTCAATCAGGCTATATCCATGATGAACGGGCATCGCAAAGAGCTTGGTGATTGCCGCAAACCATAGATCGGTGCCGACGGCAGCCAAGGGAGCGACGCTGAACACCAGCAAAAGAATCGGCGCCATCAAAGCACCACCACCTACCCCGGTTAGTCCAACCAGTAGGCCTGTCAGGGCGCCTGCTGCAATCAACATTAGATCCATTGCTTACCTCATCGGTACATTTGATCTACGGAGTCCATCACCCATCACCAGTTCCATTTTCCTTGCCCTTGCCCACTGGGACTGAACTTGCGGCGCTCCGTACATTTCTCCTCACATTTGGGGTGGCGACCTATCCCCCTGCGTCGCATATTTGAGGCCCAGGATCCATTTCCGAGGGCCTGACCAAGGGTTAACCCCAGCACTCCGTACATTTCTCCGTACATTTGGCGCGGCCGACCCATCCCCTGCTCCCCAGCCTCGCACATTTGACCCGGCACCCCTCTCCCCAGATGGCTTGGTCAGTGGAAATCCACGGCGCTCCGTACAATTCTCCTCACATTTGGGGTGGCGACCTATCCCCCTGCGTCGCATATTTGAGGCCC
>JBAXWQ010000374.1:0-2108 GCA_037128315.1 Opitutia bacterium
CCGGAACTGCCGACACAAGGCGATCAGTGGCGCGGAGGCGACGCGCGGCGTGCTTCGGAACGTGTCAACGATTCTGAGACAGCGGGTGGTGTAATTTAAGCTCAGCAATTTGCCGTTTTGAGCGGCGGATTTATCCAGGCAGCTGTTGGTTTTGCAGGTGGTTCCGGTGGCTTCTTGACGAAGCGCTCAGGATTTTTGCTGAACGCGCAATCAAGGACGAGCTGTCGGGCGGCGTGAACGGCATCGGCTTGGCCGTAATGAACTTGGTCTGGGGTCATGAGGCCGATGCCAAAATGGTGATGGTCCTGATTGTACCACATGAAGAAGTCCCGGCAAAATGCCTTGGCATCTTCAATGCAGCCGAATCTCTTTGGGAACTTTGGTTGATACTTCAATGTCTTAAAGTGACTTTCGGAAAATGGGTTGTCGTTTGATACGTGTGGACGACTGTGCGACTTTGTGACGCCGAGGTCTGCCAGCAATTGAACTGTGACTTTTGCTTTCATGGGCGCGCCGCGGTCGGCATGGAGTGTGAGTTGCCCTGGCGGCACCTGGTGCTTGGTCGTGGCATCCTCGAACAGCATCTTGAACAGCGCGGCGTTTTCGGCGTCAGCGACACACCAGCCGACGATGCGGCGGCTGAAGATGTCGATGATTACATAGAGATAGAAATAGGTCCACTTAGCCGGCCCCATCAGCTTGGTGATATCCCATGACCAGACTTGGTTGGGGCCCTCGGCCAGAAGTTCCGGCTTCTTGTATTCTGGATGGCGCAGTTGTCTGCGCCGCTCTCGAACCTCGCTGTTTTCATCGAGGATGCGATACATGGTCCGAACGGAGCAATAGTAGATGCCTTGGTCAAGCAGGGTAGCATAGACTTCGGCCGGGGCCAGATCAGCGAAACGTGGCTCCCGCATCAGGTCAAGCACGGCCTGGCGTTCGACCGTGGTCAATGCTCGGTTCGGGCGGGGCCGGGGCCGGGGTTCGGCCGGCAGCTGAGCCAGATGGGTACGCCGACGATAGAAGCTGGAGCGCGTCACCCCCATGGCGGCACAGGCTGCTTTGGTGATGCCCGGTTCCGGCCGCATCGCGATGGCGCCCATCATGTCCTGCCGTCGCTGTCGATCGGATCCAGCGGGATACCCAGCAGCTCCGATACTTTTTTTTGGAGGTCGATTATCGCCTCGGCTCGATCCAGGCGCTGTTTCAGCCGGGCATTTTCCCGACGCACATCGGCCAGTTCTGCTGACAATGGGTTGGGAGCCGCGATTTTCGGCCCCCGCCGGGCAGGCCGCAGAGCTTCGTAGGCGCCAGCATCGCGCTGCCGACGCCACTCGGTCAGTGCCGATGAATAAAGACCCTCGCGCCGCAAGATTGCGCCGATCTCCCCGCTCCCAGTTGCCTTGTCGGTCTCGGCCAGAATGCGCAGTTTCTCTCCGACTGGAAATGAACGACGCCTGGGACGATCAGATAATTCTGGGTTCGTCGCCGCTGGCGCCTCCACTACAGCCGGCCTTCGGCCAGCTTCCATGGAGGCGCCAGCGGCGACGAACAGTTGCTCTACAGCTTTATTGGGCATGACCACGAGACTGTTCTCCTACGCCCTCAAGGGTAAACTTCCGGGGGGCCGGTGTCTCGTCATTGTTGGCACGGAGGGGCGTGTGGTGCTGGCCTTCACGCCCGCTCTGATGAACGTGTGAACAGCCGCAACGGCTACCGCGAACGACCGCTGGAAACCCGAGTCGGCAGGATCGATCTACAGGTGCCGAAGCTTCGCAAGGGCAGCTACTTTCCGTCATTCCTTGAACCACGTCGCACCGTTGAGAAGGCCCTGACCGCCGTCATTCAGGAGGCTTACATTCAGGGCATCTCGACTCGGTCGGTTGATAATCTGGTTCAGGCCATGGGCATGACCGGCATCTCGAAGAGCCAAGTGTCGCGTCTGTGCGGCGAAATCGACGAACGGGTCAACGCCTTCCTGACCCGACCGATCGAGGGCGAGTGGCCGTATTTGTGGCTCGACGCCACCTACATCAAGGTGCGGGAGGCCGGCCACATCGTCTCGGTCGCGGTGATAATCGCCGTGGCGGTTAACACCGATGGTCGGC
>JBAXWQ010000375.1:0-2097 GCA_037128315.1 Opitutia bacterium
GGCCCTGGTGTTCTTCACTTCCCTCACGTTGTTTTCCGCCGGCACTTTCGCGGACGCCTACATCGCCCAGCTGCCCTTCCGGCATGAGCTCGCTACCGTCTACACGCTGATGCTGCGGTCATTTTCCGCCCTGCTGCTCATCGTGATCCTGACGCTCTTTTATCGGCTGATTCCCAACACCCGCGTCAAATGGTGGGCCGCCCTGATCGGCGCGGTCATCGTCACCGGGCTGCTGTTCCTCAACAACTACCTCGCGTTTCTTTATTTCCGCAACGTCGTCTCGACGAACAAGCTTTACGGGGCCTTGGGCATTTTGCCCATTTTGATGCTCGGTCTCTATGTTTTCTGGCTGTTCGTGCTCGTCGGCGGCCAGATCACCTACGCGGTGCAGAATCTCCATTACCGGAGCAGCCAGACGGCGTGGCATAGTCTCAACCATGCCACGCGGGAAAGCATGTCCCTGCTCGTCCTGCTGCTCGTGGCGCGCCGCTTCAAGGTCTGCGCCCCCGCCTACTCTGTCACGGAACTTTCCCATGTCATCCGGGTGCCCTCGCAAATCCTGAACGAAAGCCTCAACCGCCTGTGCGATCTCCAGCTGATCAGCGAGCTCCCCCCGGGGGATGGCGCCGATCCCACCGACCACCGCTACCAACCGGCCCGGCCGCTGGACAAGATCACGCTCCACGATTTTCGCCAAATGTTCGAGAACTACGGCGAGGCGCCCAGTGGCGGGCTGCTCGACAATGTGGACCCGGTCCTGGCCCTCTATCACGACCGCCTTGCGGCCTGCCTGCCCGCCGCCCTCGGCGACAAGACCCTGGAACAGTTGATCGGCGACCTGCAGCCCAGCCAGAGCTACGCCCCGTTTCCCGTCGCAAGGCAGGCTTGAACCCGGCCGCGGGATGATCCCGGGTAAGGATATTGCGGTGAATGCCGCACCTAAATTCAGGCCTATTTGCCGGCGGCAATCAGCCCGGACCTGCGGCAGGATGGCGGCCGTCCAGCCCCCCTCATGCGCCCGCCCACCATCCTCTGCATCGACGATGACACCCTGATCCGGGAGCTGCTCACGGTGCAGCTGAGGGAAGCCACCAACCGCAAGTCGGCGATCATCTCGGCCGGTGACGCCACCACAGGCGTCCAGCTGGCCCGGCAGCACCAGCCGGAGATCGTCCTGCTAGATTTGGGCCTGCCCGATGCCAGCGGCTTCAAGGTGATCGACACCCTGGCCCAGTTGTCCCCGCGGCCCCGGATCTTGATTCTCACCGCCTCCGTGCCGGACCGGGTGCTCGAAAAAGTGCAGCACAGCGAAGTAGCCGGGTTGCTGCTGAAATCGGACACCAGCAGCACGGAGCTGATCAATGCCATCCAGGCCGTGCGCGCGGGTCAGAAATATTTCTCCCCGCCGGTGCGGGCCGCCATGGCGGCAGCCCGGGCTGAGCCCGCGCATTATACCAAGATCCTTTCGAAGCGGGAAATCGAACTGGTGCCGCTCTTCGGGTATGGCTGGTCCAACGAGCAGATCGCCGCACGCACCAGCATCAGCGCGGCCACCGTGCGCACCCACCGCCAGAACATCCTCGGCAAGCTGGATCTCCACAGCACGGAAAAACTCATCCATTGGGCGATCAGCAAAGGCTTTACTGACTACCGCTATGAGCCAGCGCCGGCACCCATTCCCGGCCCCGCCGCGGGCCGCGCACAGCAGGCGGAACCTGGCCGCCGGGCGGGCTGATTGCCCGTAGCCGCGACCTCACCGGGTCCCACCTGTCCGCGATCATCCAGGCGACACGGGGGAGGCCGGGATACCAATTACTCTTCAAGCGCATCAGCTCCAGCAGGCTGACCCGGTGGATTAAACCCGGTGGCCGGATCGGGGGTTCCGCCCCTCAACCATGAGGGTCTGCTTCGCCTGTTGACAGCGGGCGGGCCATTTCTACGTTGGGCCACTTTCCCTCAATGATCACCTGGATTCAACGCACCTTTCAGAAGCACACCAAACTGGTGTTCTTATTCCTCCTTTTCGCCATCACGATCCCCTTCGTGTTCACGATTGGCGCCGCCCCTGGCATCGGCAAGGCCGGCAACAAGGTGAAG
>JBAXWQ010000376.1:0-2086 GCA_037128315.1 Opitutia bacterium
TGCCGTGGGTCAAGGTGCCGCATTTGGCCAGTCACCTCCTCGGGCGGATCGCCCGGCGGATCAGCGCCGACTGGCAGGAGCTCTATCACCATCCGATCCAGCTCTTGGAGAGCTTCGTGGATATCGAGCGCTTCCGGGGCACCTGCTATCGGGCCGCCAACTGGATCCTCCTCGGCCGCTCGAAGGGTCGGGGCACCAAGTCCAAGCACGGGCAACCGGACTGCTCCATCAAGGAGCTGTGGGTGTATCCGTTGGGGAAACACTTCCGCCAGCGGCTGCTCGCGCCATGAGCACGGGGCGACGTTTTGCCGAACTCACCCTGACCGAGGCGCAACGCGACGCCTTTCTGGAGCGGGTGAACGCCCGCGTCAGCCCCGAGGATTACCAGGTGATCGCCGGGATGATCCACGCGTTGCCGGAGATGCTCACGCTCCTGGAGGAGCATCCGGCGACGCTGCGCAAGTTGCAGCACCTGCTCTTTGGCGCGAAGTCGGAAACGACCGAGCGAGTCTGCCCTCCGGCCGGATCGCCGGTGCCGCCGCCGCCCAGGCCCAGGCGCAAGGGCCACGGCCGCATCAAGGCCCGAGATTACACCGGTGCGCGTTGGGTGAAGGTCCCGCATCCCGCCTTGCAGCCGGGCTACCGGTGCCCGCTCTGCGCCCAAGGCGCCGTGCGAGCGCAACCGCAGGCGATCGTCCTACGGATCGAGGCCGCGCCACCGATTGCGGCGACGGGTTACCAAATGGAACGGCTACGCTGCGACACCTGCGGCGCGGTGTTCACCGCTCCGGTGCCGGCGGCCGCCGGACAGGAAAAGTACGCCCCGAGTGTGGGGGTGGCGGTCGCCGTGTTTCGTTACGGTACCGGGATGCCGCATTACCGGCTGGAGCGATTCCAGCAGAGCCTGGGGGTGCCGTTGCCAGCTTCGACCCAGTGGGAACTCATGGCGCCGCTCGCCGATCAGGCCCAGCCGATCTTCGTCGAGTTGGTTGCCCAAGCGGCCAATGCGCCGTTGCTGCAGCATGACGACACCACCATGCGCATCCTGGATCTGCGGCGACCAGGCAGCGCCACCGCGGACGAACTGGCGCTCCTGGCGCCCCACCGCAAGGGGACCTTCACCTCCAACGTCCTTGCGCAGGTCGACACCCACCCGGTCGCCTTGTACTTCACCGGCTGGCAGCACGCCGGGGAAAACCTGGCCGCCGTGTTGCGGCAGCGGGCCGCGGACCTGGCCCCGCCGATCCAGATGTGCGATGCGCTTTCGCGCAACGTGTGCCCGGAATCCAACACCATCCTCGCTTTCTGCCTTGCCCACGGAAGACGGGAGTTCGTGAGCGTGGCACCGAGTTTTCCGGAGGACTGTCGTTACGTGCTCGAAACCCTCCGGGAGGTCTACCGCTTTGACGCCGAGGCCAAGGCGCAGCAGATGAATCCCGCCCAGCGCCTCGGGCATCATCAAACCCACAGCCAGCCGCTCATGACCCAGCTCCAGACGTGGATGCGGGAGAAACTCGACGGCAAGCACGTCGAACCCAACTCCGGCCTCGGCCAAGCCATCGGCTACATGCTCAAACACTGGACGCCGCTGACCTTGTTCTTGCGGGAGTCCGGCGCCCCGTTGGACAACAACCGCTCGGAGCAGGCGCTCAAGATGGCGATCCTCCATCGCAAGAACAGCCTCAGCTATAAAACCGTCAACGGCGCCCGAACCGGCGACCTGTTCATGAGCCTCATCCACACCTGCCGGCTCAATCGCGTGAATCCCTTCGCCTATTTGCTGGCGATCACCACGCACGCCAAGGCAGTGAAGGCCCACCCGTCGGCCTGGCTGCCGTGGAACTATCCGCATGCGGAAGTCCCGGCCGAACTCGGCCAAGATCCACCCGGTTGTCCCTCGTAGTCCTGTAGCCACGGGGTCGCAGCCTGCTCGTCACCATCCCGGCGGCCCGAGATTCTTCGCCCTGCGCACGCTTGCCGAAGCTACACGGACCTCTGAGTCGCGAGCCAGACCTTTACCTCATCGATGGAGACCCCAGTGGACAGCCGCTGCCGGGCTTGGCGGTCAAGTTCTTGAGCCCGGGAT
>JBAXWQ010000377.1:0-2083 GCA_037128315.1 Opitutia bacterium
AGGGCCGACAGGTTGGACGCTTTTGTCCGGCTTGTCGGCCTCATGGCATCTCCAGAATTTGGCTGATGCCAGTGGACCCAGCCGGCCCGGTCCTTGCGCCCTTCAGGGACGACCCGCTTTGACACTCGCCCAACGGATCACAACCCCAGCAGGCTGCCGTTGCGCTTGAGCCAGCGCTCTGCGTCGCGCCACCCCGGGCACACCTCCGCGACGCGCTGCCAGAAGCGGTCCGAGTGGTTCATTTCCCGGAGATGCATCAACTCATGGTAGATGATGTAGTCGCGGACACTGTCGGGCGTCTGCACCAACCGCCAGTTCAGCGAAATGGTGCCGGCGGCGGAGCACGAACCCCACCGCGAGCGCTGGTTGCGCACCACCACCTGCTTGACGTCCACCCCGGTGGCTGCGGCCAATTCCCAGGCTCGGCCGGGCAGCTCGATGCGGGCCCGGCGGGCAAACTGCGCCTCCAGGGTGGGGCGCAGGTCCTGGTCCCCCCCGGCCACCCGGAAGACATCCGCCGCCAAACAGACCGCGGGTTTTGCCTCGCTGCCGCCCAGGCGGATTTCCGTCAGCGCGCCGCGCCAGAGTACCGACGTGCCGGGTCGCCAGATCTCGGCGGCCCGCGGCTGCCGGGCCTGACGCGCCCGGGCGCGATCCAGCCAGTCCCGCTGCTCGGCGACGAAGCGGTGCGCCTCGCGCACCGAACCCCGGGCCGGGATGGTCGCAACGGCCACCCCGTCCCGCCGCAGGGTCAGGCGGTAGTGGTGGGCCCGCAGGCTCCGGACAAACACCAGTTCCGGGGCGGCGTCGGGGGTTCTGGCTTCAAAAAACTCCTGCTGCTCGGCACTCATGGGGGCGGCGATGGCGGAAAGCACAGGCGGCCCCGGGGAGAAATCTCCCGTTGCCTGGTGATGGATGCCTGGGGTCGCATGGGCTGGATTCTTTTTTGTTGTGAGTACTTGCACCGACATACTCAATAGATATTAAATATCACCGGTGTTACCCCTTCCCTCAATCATCCCTGTGCGTCGTTCCCGCAGACTTCGGGCCTTCACGTTGGTTGAGATCATGATCGTGGTGGTGATTATCGGCCTGCTGGCCGCGATGGGCATGCCGACCTTCCGGCGGGTGACCATGCGTTCCAAGGCCAGTACCGTCCAAAACGACCTGCGCACCTTTTCCACCGCCTTCATCACCTACAACCTGCAGAACGGCAAATGGCCGCTGGACGAAGCCGCGGGCGTGATCCCCACCGAGATGGCGGCCGCGCTCCCGCCCGCCTTCACGCTGCGCACCCCCATCGGCGGCCATTACAAGTGGTGCTATAACTCCAATCCGGACGGGATCACCTGCAAGACGGCCATTATCATCGAGGGGGACACCGCCAATCCCCTGAGCGACGACACAGAAATGCGCCAGCTCATCGACACTCAACTGGACGACGGCGATCTCTATGCCGGCAACATCGTCGTCGGGAGCACCAATTCATTGGTTTACATTCTCGAAAAATGAGCGGCCCCTACAAAGTAACCCTGGTCCAGCTCAAGGCCAACGCCCTGGGCCTGGCGCCCGCCGGTGAAAAACTGGAGCTCGGGCTCATTTCCGCCGAGGAGATCTACAAGCTGGCGGGCAATCTCGTGCTGCTCAGCAACGTCTCCGACCTGAAGGGCGATCCCGGCATCATCGTGCATCGCGGCGACAAGGGCTGGCGGATCGCGATGCATACCGGCCGCCTGTGCATGCACAAGAGCACCTCCCTGTTTGATGAGTACTGGACGGTGGAAAACGCCAAGGGCCTCGCGGATCTGCCGCCGTTCCGCCACGAGCAAGCCGCCGCCCAAGCCCCCACCCGGAAAATCGGCACGGCCGCCGGTTCCCATGCCGGCCTGCGCGCCATCGGCGAAGTGGTCGGTCTTTTTGCCCTTGCCGTGGCCCTGATCATGGTCGGCTTTCACTACGGCCTGCCGCAACACAAGCTGAGCGACCTGCCGCCCGACGTGGTCGTGGTCACTTCCCAGAACGATATCTCCTCCATCTTCAATGCGGTCGCGGGCAGCTATGCCACCGGCAGAAATCCCGGCGA
>JBAXWQ010000378.1:0-2058 GCA_037128315.1 Opitutia bacterium
TCCCCCGAGCGCGAGGACCCCGGCAATCCTCAGAGCGTCGTCGCGACCATTCCCAAGGTCGTCGGCGGCTACACCCCCGCGTGCCTGGCCAAGGCCATCGCCCTCTACAGCCCCGCCATCAAGACCCTCGTCCCGGTCTCCTCGTGCCGCGCCGCCGAGGCCACCAAGCTCATGGAAAACATCTTCCGCTGCGTCAACATCGCTCTAGTCAACGAGCTCAAGGTCGTCTACGGGGCCATGGGCATCGACATCTGGGAGGTCGTCAACGCGGCCAAAACCAAGCCGTTCGGCTACATGCCGTTTTATCCCGGCCCCGGCCTCGGTGGCCATTGCATCCCCATCGATCCCTTCTATCTCACCTGGAAGGCCCGTGAATACGGCCAATCCACCCGGTTCATCGAGCTGGCAGGCGAGATCAACTCCAAAATGCCCGAGTGGGTCGTCGGCAAGGTCGCTGAGATGCTCAACGAGCACGCCAAGCCGATCAAAGGAAGCGCGATCCTCATCCTCGGCCTCGCCTACAAGGCCAATGTGGACGACGACCGCGAATCGCCCAGCTACGTTCTCCTGGAGCTGCTCAAGCAGCGCGGCGCGGCCGTCTCGTACTACGATCCCTACGTCCCCGAGATCAAGCCCACCCGCGAACATCCCCAGTGGGCCGGCACGCGCTCGATCCCGTGGGATCAAAAAACCATCGCCGCCTTCGATTGCGTCCTCATCAGCACCGCGCACGCCTGCGTCGACTACGGCCAGTTGGCAGCCTGGGCGCAAACCATCGTCGACACCCGCAACGTCTTCCCCGGCCAGGCCGAAACGCCTCGCTACCGGAAGGCGTGACGGAAGAAAGCTGAAATATGCCACACCTCCTCATCACAGGCACCGCTGGCTTCATCGGCTTCCATCTGGCCCGTCGTCTGCTTGACGACGGCCATGTGGTCTTTGGCCTCGATAATTTCAACGACTACTACTCGGTTCAGCTCAAGCGTGACCGCCATGCGCAGTTGGAGAAGCACCCCAACTATCGCTGGCTGAAAGCCGACCTCGCCGACGGGCCGGTCCTGCAACAGGTGTTTGCCGATTTCAAGCCCGACTGTGTCGTCAATCTCGCCGCCCAGGCCGGGGTACGCTACTCCATCACCAACCCGCAGGCGTACCAGAAATCCAACATTGAAGGTTTCTTGAATATCCTCGAGTGCTGCCGACACGCCCCCGGAAAACCCCGCCTCGTTTACGCCTCCTCCTCCTCCGTCTATGGCGGCAATACCGAACTTCCGTTCTCCGAAGATCAGCGCGTGGATACCCCCGTCAGCCTCTATGCCGCAACCAAAAAAGCCAATGAGTTGATGGCCCATTGCTACAGCCACCTGTACGGCATGCAGACCGTGGGACTCCGGTTCTTCACGGTCTACGGACCCTGGGGGCGCCCGGATATGGCCTACTGGCTGTTTGCGGACGCCATGCTCAAAGGCAAGACCATCCAGGTCTTCAATCACGGCAACATGAGCCGCGATTTTACATACGTGGACGACATTATCGCCGGCATCAGCGGCTGCATCTTCTCCGACACCCTCGCTCGTTACGAAATTTTCAACATCGGCAATCACCGCTCCGAAAAGCTGATGGACCTGATCGCCTTGATCGCCCAGGAGCTCGGCATCGCCCATCCCAAGATGGAATGGCGCCCCATGCAGGATGGCGATGTCCCCGCCACCTACGCCAATGTGGACAAACTCCACGCCGCCGTCGGCTACGCGCCCACCACGCCGATCTCCGTCGGCATCCCCAAGTTTATAAAGTGGTTTAAGGAATACGGAAAGCTGAATACGGAAAGCAGAAAGCAGAAAGTTGAAATGTGACTCGTCTCCCTCCCATATTTTCCTCTTTTCTCTCTCGCTTTCCGCTTTCAGCTTTTCATTTTTGAACCCTTGAACCATATTGAACCAGCGTCGTCAGGCGCGTTTGAACCATATTTGAACCTTATTGAACCAGCGGCCTCGCCGCGTTTGAACCTTATTTGAACCCTATTGAACCAGCGCCGTCAGGCGCGTTTGAACCTTT
>JBAXWQ010000379.1:0-2037 GCA_037128315.1 Opitutia bacterium
AAGACCGCCGGGGTCAGCAGCGGTACGTCGACGGCGGCATCGACGCCCTTGTTGTCGGTGACCCCGCGCCAGACACCTGTGCGCAAGGACAGCCGCTGCAAGGTCTTGGCGTCCGCCTCGGCCACGGCCAGTTCCTGCGCCGCGCCGCCATTGACATGCACGTTGTAGCGGCCCGCCTCCGCATCGGCGACGATGACCAGGGAGAGCTTCTCTCCCGCCGTGTATGTGCCGAGGTCAACGGCGTTGTTCCCGTCCGCCGCCTGCACCGTGCCGGTCTCAGTCAGCACCACACGCACCGGCCGGCGGCTGGCGGGATCGCAGAGTTCGATCTCCAGCCGGGCGTTGGCCTGGGCCGGCGTCAGTTCCAGTTCGACCCGAACCTTTGCCGATTCAGGGAACACGCGCACGGCGCGGGCGTAGTCGAAGGGATCGCCGTCGCGCAGTTCCAGGCTGCGTTTCCCGGCGTTCTCGACGACCGTCACAGGTGCCCACTTCGGGCTGTAGAGATTCCATCCCGGCACGACGGCGTTGGGCGTGGCCTTCGTGAAATCGTCCGTCGGGAACGCGGTCTCGTCCGGCTTGACCGGCAGAGCGATGCGCGACACCCAGATGTCTTCCTTGTTGACGCTGTAAACCAGCCACAGCGCCTGCTTCGTGTCCGCGAACGTACCGTCATCGGCCCACTCGGCCAGCCCGCGCACGTACTGCGCGCCGGGATTCTTGTACTTTCCCGGATAGCGAAGCGGGGGAAGTTCGCCATGGACTACCCGCAGGTCGCGGAATTCGCGGCCGTCATCGCCGTGAACGATGACAAGGGGATACCGGATTTGCCGGCCCGGGTCAGGGTTGTAGGCAAGGGCGAAACGGCCATCGTACGTTCTTTGCCCCCAGATCTTGCCAGATCCAGCCAGCAGCGACGGTGGCTGCACCGGCCGTGACCAGGTCTGGCCATTGTCATCCGACAACGTCACAAGTCCCATCTTGCACAGACCGACCAATGCCCCGTCCTGGCGGTGGTAGAAGCAGAGGGCCTTGCCGAACTTCCAGAAACCGACGCTGTTCAACTCCTTGTCGGTATGCCACTTCATGCGGAGGTCGCCGAGATAGACTCCGTAGTCCTGCTGTTCCAGGAGCAGGTTGTTTCCAGCGGCTTCGCGGCAGGCCGCCACAAAACCGGCATCCGTTGACGTCTCGAAAGACGGCGGCAGATCCGGCAGCGGGGCGATCAAGGTGAACACCTCGCCGAGCTGATGATCGGCCGTGATCTCCCGGACCAGCAGCACCTTCTTCGCGGCCTCGCTGACCGTGCTGTCAGCCGAATTGCCGGCGCAGAACGCCAGCATCCTCCCGTTGGTGGCGCGGTAGAAGTAGAAACGAGCGGCACAGGAGACCTCGCGCGGGAAGAGATCAGCCGGCGCGGACCACTGCCAACCGTCCCTCGATGTCGCATAGACGACCTTGTAGGGAGGAACGTCCTCGTCCTTCGGCGTCATGGCCCAGGCGGCATAGATCCGGCCCTTCCAGACCGCCAGGTCCTGGTGGTGGGCGTAGGTCCAGCCGTCGCCATCGGCCTGCTCCGGCTGGTTGCGGCTCGCACGCAGGATCTGGGTGTTCTGCACGCCGACGACGGGTTTCAGCCCGCCATCGGGCAACTGCAGGTTGAGGCGGCCTTGTTCATTGCCGCTGACCACGATGGGCGTGCTCTTTTCCTGCGCGGCGAGTGGCGATGGGGTCATCAAATTGAGGGCGATGATCGTCATTATCAATAATCTTTTCATAAAAACAATTTTAATTGTTAAACTCTAATTTGAATTTTATGTGCCGGTAATACTCCTAGTTCATACTTTCTCCTTGTTGTTGTTTGTAGTTTCCTAAGTTCATTGGCCAAACCGGAAGCTAATGAACTTCCTCCTGCTCAATGTGGTTTGCAGCATTTATGTAACGTTTTTTATCAGGTTCACGCATAATTATTCACTTCCAAAATCTTGCAAAGTCTTTTCTAGTTTATAAATTCCAATACTATAAGAAAATTCATTT
>JBAXWQ010000038.1:0-17919 GCA_037128315.1 Opitutia bacterium
AAGGCGGAGTGCCCGTTTCTGGGCGCCGATGCGCTGCTGCAGAAACTGGCCGGGCAGTTTGATGGCGCCCTGGTCGAGGTGCACGCCGAGGCCACCTCCGAGAAGCAGGCGCTGGGCTGGCATCTCGATGGTCGCGTCACCGCCGTGCTGGGCACGCACACCCACGTCGCGACCGCGGACGCCTCGCTGCTCCGCCGGCAGACCGCCTTCCAGTGCGACGTCGGCATGACCGGACCGCACGAGTCGGTGCTCGGCCGGGAGATCGCGCCCGTGGTCGGCCGGTTTCTCGACGGCCTGCCGCGCCGCTTCGAGGTCGCCACCGGCGACGTCCGGCTGTCGGCCGCATTAGTGGAATTCAATGCGGAGGGCCGGGCGACTCGGATCGAACCGCTGCAGCTGAAGAATTCTTAGCCACGAAAAGTCACGAAAATCCACAAAAACAGATTTGGCTTAAGGCTGCTTCTTTTTGTGTCTTTTTGTGCTTTTTCGTGGCTAACTTCCGCCCGTGAACTTTTCCCAGCCAACGGCTGATGTTTATGTGCCGGACAACCGTCCCGTGCTGGAAGCGCTGGCGCGCACCACGCACTTGTGCATCGCGGCGCACCAGGACGACATCGAGATCATGGCCTATCCGGGCATCGCCGCCTGTTACGGCTCGACGGAGCAACATTTCACCGGGGTCGTGGTCACGGATGGCGCCGGCAGTCCGCGCGCCGGATCGTTCGCGAAATTTACCGACGAGCAAATGAAGGCCGTGCGGGCGGAGGAGCAGCGCGCCGCCGCCCGGATCGGGCAGTTCGCGTGCGTGGTGCAGCTCGCCCATCCCAGCTCTGTGGTGAAAAATGCGGCGTCCCCCGCCGTGCGCGCGGACCTGTCCGCCCTCCTGCGGGCGGCACCGGCCGCGGCGACGGTCTATTTGCACAACCCCGCCGACAAGCACGATACCCACGTGGCGGTTTTTCTGCGGTGCCTCGAGGCCCTGCGCGGGCTACCCGTGGCGCAGCGGCCGCAGCGGGTGCTCGGCTGCGAGGTCTGGCGCGACCTCGACTGGCTGGTGGACGCGGACAAGCAGGTGCTGGACGCCTCGGCCCGGCCCCAACTGGCAGCCGAACTCGTGGCCTGCTTCGCTTCGCAGATCGCCGGGGGCAAGCGCTATGACCTGGCCGCGGCGGGCCGGCGGCTGGCCAACGCCACCTTTCATACCTCGCACGCGACGGACCGGGCCACGGCCCTCACCTGGGCGATGGATCTCACGCCGCTGGTACTGGACGAAAAACTTTCCGTTGAAGCGTTCACTCTCGGCTACATTGATCGCCTGCGAGAGGATGTGGCGGCACGGATTCAGAAATTTACCTGAATCCGACCAAGGCTGGGCCACGAAAAGGCGCGAGAAGGCACAAAAACCAAGCCAGGGCTGGGGAGATATCTGCGTCGGGTGATTTTTTGGGTCTTTTTGTGGCCAACTGATCCCGTGGTCAAAAGCACCGGCATTTCGCCGGGTGAACGTCACAACCAACTCACCGACCGCCGAGGAGGACGACGCGCCTACCGGGTGCCAAAGCGGTAGGTCGAGTTGAAGATCAGCACGTAGCCATCCGCCCCGATGCGGACCTTGATTTTACCGGAGGCCGCATCGCTCGGCTGCGCGCGGCCGGTGACGGTGCGCGGCTTGTTTTTGTGGTTGGCCGCCTCGCCCACAAATTCGGTGGTCTCGCCCTTGGCCAGGCTGGCGAGATTTGCGTCGGTCAGGTGGATGGTGATGCGCCCCGTCTCGCCCCAGAAAAACCACGGGAAGACCTTGGCCTCGTAGGTGGTGGTGAGTGTCGGGCCTTCGCGCACAAATATGCCGGTGGTGAGCGCCACACTGCCGACGTAGATGGAGGTCTTCATCGGCGCCACGGTGATGTGGTCCCAGCCCGTGAGAACGGGAGCGACCGGCGCCTCGGCGGCACCGAGCCGGCCGACGCCAAGGACCAGGAATAGGAATAGGAAAAACAGTCTGCGCAGCATCGGGGCGAACATGGGGTGGGTCGGACCGCGCGCCAAGCCAAAGGTTGTGGGGTAACCGAGGCAGGGCTGATGCCCGCAAGCCCTCGGGGAAGAGCGACGGCCGGAGCTGGCGTTGTCCGCCCCGCCGGGGTTGCCCCGATCATCTTTCGCGTTGCCATTCCCGAGGCCGGGCCGTTGCTTGGCCGGCATGGCAAAGCAGGCACAAGCGACGTGGGGTGGTCGGTTCCAGGCGGGTCCCGCCGCCCTCATGCTGCGATTCAGCGAGTCGGTCTCGTTTGATCGCCGGCTGGCCCCGTTTGACATCCAGGGCAGCCAAGCGCACGCCGCCATGCTCGCGCACGTGGGCCTGATCAGCCGGCGGGAGTGCGCGGCCATCCACCGCGGGCTCGAGGCGCTGCTCCGGGAAATTAACGCCGGCAAGTTCAAGTGGTCCACCCAGCACGAGGATGTGCACATGAACCTGGAGCAGGCGCTGACCCGGCGCGTCCCGGCGGCGGCCAAGCTGCACACGGCGCGCAGCCGCAATGACCAGGTGGCGACCGACATGCGGCTCTATTTCAAGGCGGCCTGCGCGGAGATCATCGCCGGCCTCCGCGCCGCCCAGCGCGCGATCCTGACGGTTGTCGAACGCCACGGGGATGTCCTGGTGCCCGGCTACACCCATCTGCAGCGGGCCCAGCCCGTGTTTCTGGCCCATCATTTTTTTGCCTACCTCGAGATGCTGCAGCGCGACGCGGATCGCTTCGCCGTCGTGGCCGATCACGCCAACTGGTGTCCGCTCGGCTCGGGGGCGATCGCCGGCACGACGCTGCCCATCGACCGCGAGTTCACCGCCGAGGCGCTGGGCTTTGTCGATGCCCAGGGCCGGCCGCGGGTGACGCAAAACAGCATGGATGCCGTGAGCGACCGCGACCTGTTCATTGAGTTCGCCGCGGCCGGCGCGCTCACCGGCGTGCATTTTTCCCGGATGGCCGAGGACCTGATCCTGTGGGCGAGCCAGGAGTTCAAGTTTGTCGAGCTGCCGGATGCCTTCTGCACGGGCTCGAGCCTGATGCCGCAGAAGAAAAATCCGGACTCGCTGGAGCTGCTGCGCGGCAAGTCGGCCCGGCTGCAGGGCAACCTGCACACCCTGCTCACCCTCGTGAAGGGCCTGCCGCTCACCTACAATCGCGACCTGCAGGAGGACAAGCCACCGGTGTTCGACAGCCACGACCAGACTGTGCTCTGCCTGGCCGTGCTCGCCGGCACGATGGCCGGCCTGGAAGTTCACCGGGACAAGTGCGCGGCCGCCGTGGCGGACCCGGCCTTGCTCGCCACCGATCTGGCCGATTACCTCGTGCGGCACGGCGTGCCGTTCCGCGCGGCCCATCACGCCGTCGGGGCGGTGGTGCGGCGCGCGGAGCAGCGAGGCGTGCCGCTGAATCGGCTGTCCCTCGCGGAGGTGAAAGCGGTCCACCCGGCCTTTCAGGCCGACTGGGTGGGTGCTTTCGACCTGACCAAGGCCATGGCCCGGCGCACCGGCACCGGCATGCCCGGCCCGGCGCAGGTCGTCCGGCAGTACAAGCGGTGGGTGAAGCTGCTGGGGTGAGGTAAGAAAATCGCGGAAGCGCGGAAGAGCGGAGAAGCGGAAGATGCCCCTGATCCACGCAGAGTTGTCTGAACGCATCATTGGCTGCGGTATTTGTGTCCACCGGGCGCTTGGACCGGGGTTTCTTGAGAAAATCTACGAGGAAGCGCTTTGCTTGGAGCTGAGCAAGGCGAACCTGAAGTATGAACGGCAGAAATCGGTTGTGATCATCTATGAAACGAAGCCCGTGGGTGAACACCGTCTGGATTTGGTGGTGGAAGGACAAGTCGTGGTTGAATTGAAGGCGACCTCGGGCATTGCCGACGTTCATCTGGTCACGGCCCGATCCTATTTGAAGGCCACCGCGCTGCAACTTGCCCTCGTTCTCAATTTCGCCCAACCGGTGCTCGAGATCAAACGAGTTGTCCTTTCCTGATAATTCCGAGCTTCCGCTCTTCCGCGTTTTCGCGATTGTCTCCTGAACCATCCGCATGCCCACCATCCGCATCCTCACCGACCGGGTCGCCAACCAGATTGCCGCGGGCGAGGTGATTGAGCGCCCGGCGGCGGTGATCAAGGAACTGGTGGAGAATTCCCTCGATGCCGGCGCGACGCGCATCGCGGTGGAATTCCGCTCGGGCGGGCGGGCGTTGCTGCGGGTCGAGGACAACGGCAGCGGCATGGCGCGCGACGATGCGCTGCTCTCGCTGGAGCGGCACGCCACCAGCAAACTGGTGGAGACAACCGACCTGGACCGGCTCGGCACCTTTGGTTTCCGGGGTGAAGCCGTGCCGTCCATCGCCAGCGTGTCCCATTTCGAGCTGCAGACCCGCCCGGCCCATGCGCCGACCGGCACCGAGATCGTGGTCAACGGGGGCAAGCTCGTGCACGTGCGCGAATGCGGCCTGGCCCCCGGCACCCGCATCACGGTGTCGCATCTCTTCAATGCCGTGCCGGCGCGGCGGAAATTCCTGAAGACCGACGCCACGGAGTCCGCGCATATCATCCAGACGGTGCGCCTCTACGCCCTCGCGTGCCCCCAGACGGCCTTTACGCTGGTCGAGGATGGCCGCGTCCTCTTCCAGTCGCCCGTGTGCGCAACCCTGGGGGAGCGGGTCGCCGAGATTTTCGGCCGGCAAATGACGGCGGATCTGCTCCCGGTGGACCTGGTCGAGCCCGGCTTGAGGCTCAGCGGACTCATCGGCCAGCCCGGCGTTAACCGGGCGACCCGCCACGAGCTGCTGATGTTCGTCAACCGCCGCCCGGTCGACAGTCGCACGCTCAACTATGCGCTGATCGAATCCTATGCGACGTCCCTGACGAAAGGGCGATTTCCCGTTGCGGTGCTGTTTCTGGAGATCGACCCCGCGGCGGTGGACGTGAATGTCCATCCCGCGAAACGCGAAGTCCGTTTCCGGCAGGAGGGGGCGGTGCGGGGCTTTGTGATCCGGGCGGTGTTGCAGCGGTTGCGGGAGTTTGGCGCCCCGGCGGCCGCGCCGTCGACCCCGGCGGAATCGATGCCGGGTGACCCGGTGGGCTTGGCGGGTAGGGCGCCGAGTCCCCTCGGCGCCGGGGCGCGGACCGAGTCCGCGCCCGACCAGCCTCCGAGCGTCATGGCCCAGCCCTTCCGGCCATTTGCGGCCTTGCCGCCGCGCCCGGCCGTCGCGCCCGCCTCGCCGGCTTCCACTGCGGCCCTTTCCGTCTCCCGCTCCCCGCTGCCGGTTTCCGCCCTGATGGGCTGGCGCTTTCTCGGCACGGCCCACGGGGATTTCGCGCTGTTTGAGGCGCCGGGTGGGGTGGTGGTGCTGGACCGGCGCGCCGCCCACGAACGGGTGTGGTTTGAGCGGTTGCAGCGCCAGTTCACGCAAGGGGAGGTGGCGAGCCAGCGACTGCTGTTCGCCGTGCCCATCGAGCTTGACGCCATCGCCAGCGCCCTGCTGACCGACCAGCTGGGCTTTTTGCACCAGCATGGCCTCGAGGTCGGGGAGTTTGGGCGTAATTTTTTTCGCATCGAGGCCGTGCCGGCCTGGCTGGAATCGGCGGATGCGGAGATTTTTGTGCGCGATATCATCGGGCTGATCCGCGAGGGAAGGCTCGACGGGAAAAAGGCCGATCTGGCCCGCGAGGAGCTCGCCCGGCTGGCCGTGCAAAAGGCGGTCCGGCTGCCCCCGGCCATCAATGAGGCGGAGGCCCTCGCCCTGGTGGCGCAACTTTTCGCCTGCACCCAGCCGCACACCAGCCCCGGCGGGCGGCCGACCCACTTTGAGCTCAGTCGGGGCGAATTGGCCCGGCGGTTCCAACGGTAAACTCCCTGCCGGCATTTGACCCCGCTGGACGGAACCTAGGTTTTATCCGCTAGTCCCGCCTTGCCTGTCCGGTTGGCACGGCTTGTGGTTATGCCTTTATTATGACTACGAAAGCCAAAGCGGCCAAATCAGTCGTGAGCCCCGGGCGTCCGCATCCCGATTCAACCGAGGTCATCCTCCGCTCACTCATCGAGCGGCACCTGATTTCCACCCTGGCGCGCCACGGGGGCTCCGCGACCCCGCGCGACTGGTGGGTCGCCACGGCGCTGGCCGTGCGCGATACGATCCACGAGCGGATGATCGCGACCCAGGGCGTGCACAACGCCAGCAATGCCCGGCGCCTCTACTATTTTTCCCTCGAGTACCTCATGGGCCGGATGTTCGGCAACAACCTCCTCGCCACCGGACTCATGGATACCGCCCGCGCCGCGCTGCACTCACTCGGGCAGGACTTTGACACCATCCGCGAAACCGAGGCGGACATGGGTCTGGGCAACGGCGGCCTCGGCCGGCTGGCCGCGTGCTTTCTTGATTCCCTCGCCACCCTTGATTACCCGGCGCTCGGCTACGGCATTTATTACGAGTACGGTCTTTTCAAGCAGGCCTTCCAGCAAGGCCACCAGATCGAGCATCCGGACAACTGGATCATCTTCGGCAGCCCCTGGGAGGTGATGCGGCCCGAGTACATTCAGGAAGTCCGGCTCTTTGGCCGGGTCGAGAATGTATTCGACGACCGCGGCAACTACCGCCCGCGCTGGGTGGAGACCAAGACCATATTGGGCGTGCCCCATGACATCCCGATCGCCGGCTTCGGCACCAAGACCGTCAACCTCCTCCGGCTCTGGGCGTCCAAGTCGACCGAGGATTTCGATTTGGCCGCCTTCAACAGTGGCGGCTACGTTGAGGCGGTTCGCGAAAAGGCCATTGGGGAGACGGTCTCCAAGGTGCTTTATCCGAACGACAAGACCGAGAACGGCAAGGAACTGCGCCTCATGCAGCAGTATTTCTTCGTCGCCTGTTCCCTGCGCGACATCATCCGCCGCCACATGCGCAATCCCGTCAACTCGTGGGATAATTTCGCGGACAAGGTGGCGGTGCAGCTCAACGACACCCATCCGGCCATCGCGATCGTCGACCTGATGCGCATCCTCCTTGACGATGAAAACATGGAGTGGGCTGACGCCTGGGCCATCACCAGCCGGACCTTCGCCTATACCAACCACACGCTGCTGCCCGAGGCCCTGGAAAAATGGAGCGTCGGGCTGTTTGAGAAGGTTCTGCCGCGCCATCTCCAGATCATCTACGAGATCAACACCCGGCTGATGCAGGCGGTGGAGGTGAAATGGCCCGGCGACAACGGCAAGAAGAGCACCTGCTCCATCATTGAGGAAAACGGCCACAAGCAGGTGCGCATGGCCAATCTCTCGGTCGTCGGCTCCCACGCCGTCAACGGCGTGGCGGCGCTGCATACCGCGCTGCTCAAGAAGGATCTTTTTCCCGAGTTCGATGCCCTCTATCCCAACAAATTCCAGAACAAGACGAATGGCATCACTCCGCGCCGCTGGCTGCTGAAGAGCAATCCGCGTCTCTCCGCGCTGCTCAGCCAGAAATTGAAGAGTGACGCCTGGATCCGGGATCTCGACCTGCTGCGCGGGCTCGAGAAATTTGCCAGTGACAAGGCGTTTCAGCGCGAGTTCATGGCCATCAAGCGCGCGAACAAGGTGGACCTGGCGGCGGTCATCATGGCGGAGTGCGGGGTGGAAGTTTCGCCCGACGCGCTGTTTGATGTGCAGATCAAGCGCCTGCATGAGTACAAGCGCCAGCACCTGAATCTGCTCCACATCATCGCGCTGTACCGGCGCCTGCTGCAGCATCCCGCGCTGGATGTGGTGCCCCGGGTCTTTATCTTCGGGGCCAAGGCGGCGCCCGGCTACGATCTCGCGAAGAACATCATCCGGGCGATCAATGTCATCGGCGACCGCATCAACCATGACCCGCGGATCGGCGGCAAACTCAAGGTGGTCTTCCTGCCCAATTACCGCGTGTCCCTCGCCGAGAAGATCATCCCGGCGGCCGACCTCTCCGAGCAAATCTCCACCGCCGGCAAGGAGGCCTCGGGCACCGGCAACATGAAGCTCTCCCTCAACGGCGCGCTGACCATCGGCACGCTCGACGGGGCCAATGTCGAGATCAAGGAGGAGGTGGGCGACGAGAACATCTTTATCTTCGGCATGAACGTGGACGAGGTTACGGCCCTGCGGGCGCAGGGCTACCATCCGGGGGATTTCCATCAGCGCGACCCGGAACTGCGCGCCGTCGTGGAATGGCTGGGCAGCGATTATTTCACGCCCGGCGAACACGGGGTCTTTTCCCTCGTGCACGACAGCCTGCTGTCCGGCGGCGATCCCTACATGGTGCTGGCCGATTTTCGCAGCTACAGCGATGCCCACCTCCAGGTGGACGCCGCCTATCGCGACCCGGCCCGCTGGGCCCGGATGGCCATCCTCAACACTGCCCGCATGGGCAAGTTCTCCAGCGACCGGACCATCCGCGAATACGCCAGGGACATCTGGAAGTTCAAGCCCGTGGCGGTGAAGTAAGGCCGGCGCGAATTGAGTCGGGGGCCAGTGGCCCGCGGCTTGCCGCGCCCGGGGAAGGGACTGGCCAAATCTGTTGGTAAATGGCGGCAACCTCGCCACCGTCAGGAATACGCTCCCCCCTCCAATGTTCGCATCTCTGACCAAACGCCGCCTGCTGCTCGCCACCGGGCTGCTGGTTTTGGTCATTTTGGCGGTGGGGGTCGCGGCCCGGCAGACCCTGGTGGGCTGGGCGACGAATTCCCTGCTGCAGCTGGCCGGCGCCTCGCAGGTCAGGTTCAGCGTGACGCAGGCCTCCCCGTGGCGCGTGGTCCTTGAGGATGTGGCCGGCCAGGTGCGGACCCAGGCCTTTGCGGCCAAACGCATCAGTTTCGACCGGGCGCACTGGTGGATGCCCTCGCTTGGCGCGGTCCGGGTGGAGCAGGCGTGGCTGTCCGTGACCATCGACGGTTCGGACACCAATCCCTGGTCGTGGGCCACGTACAAGAACGGCACGGTCGCCCTGTCCCCGCTCCAGATTCCCGTGGAGGAAATCTCGCTCGACGGGCAGCTGGTCGTGCGCGCGGCCGCGTTGCCGGATCAGGCGCTCACGGTGAAAATCGATGCGCATCGCACACCGCGGAATACCTGGGAAGGCAGGGCCGCGGCCAAGGGCCCGGGCCTCGGCCTGCAGGCCGAGGGCCGCTACGATCCGGCAACCCGGGAACTGGCTTTCCATCTGCCGAGCGTTTCGGTCGACCTCAAACCCTGGCAGGACTTTGTGCAGCGCCTGGTGCTGGTCCCGGGTGGGGCGGTGGAGATGAGCGGCCAGCTCACGGGCACCGCGCAGGGCAAATGGGCCGGTTCGACCCTGACCGCTGGCGGCAGCGTGCAAATTCGCGATGGCCGCCTGAGCAACCGGGAGCGCGGCATCACGGCCGAGGGCGTGGAAGTCGACCTCGAGTTCAAGGATTTCGACAAATTTGAAACCAAGCCGGGTACGCTGCGGCTGCGCACCCTGCAGGTTGGCCAGCTGGCGCTCACCGCGATCGACGCCGAGTTCGCCCTGGCCGACGCCAATAAGGTGGTCGTTTCCCACGCCACTTTCCGGACCCTGGGCGGCAGCGTGACGGTGGAGCCCTTCCGGTATTTCCTGAATCTGCGGGAACTCGATGTGGTGCTGCTGGTGGACAATATCAGCGTGGCGGAAGTGATGGCGCTGACCCAGGACCTGCCGGCCCAGGCCAGCGGTCGGCTCGACGGCCGCTTGCCGATTCACCTCGATCCGGGCGGGCTGCGGCTGGGCACCGGCTGGCTCGCGCTGAAGCCCGGGGTCTTCGCCCAAATCCAGTTCCGGGCCGCCGGACTGCTCACCCGCGGGGTGGCGACCAGCAGCCCGGGCTACCCGGTCCTGAGCAAGATTGAGGCCGGCCTGCTCAAGTTGCGGGTCGGCTCATTGCGTCTGGATATCCGTCCCCCGAACGCGCCGGCCGGCCGCTCGGCCCAGCTGCATGTGGAGGGCGAACCGGTCGACCCCGAGGTGAAGGCGCCGGTCACCCTCGATCTCAACGTCAACGGCCCGATTGAAAAACTCCTCAATCTTGGCCTGGACTCGCGCGTCAGCCTGGATCCTGGCAAGTGATCCGCCGCCGGTCTCATTAATGCCTATTTTTATTCTTTTGGTGGCAATCTCTTGGTAACATTCGCCAATTTCCGCTGACTTAATACCGCCCACTACCATGACCCGCCGCCCTTTCCTCCTCGCCGTACTGCCCTTGTTTTTTGCCGGCTGCCTCAACATCAAGACCGAGCCCATCGAGGTAAAGCCCATCCACATCACGGTGGATGTGAACGTCAAGGTGGAGAAGGCGCTCGATGATTTTTTCGGCGACCTCGACAAGAAGTCCACCACGATCGCCCCCCCTCAATCCTGACGTCATGAAAACCCGCCTCTGCTCCCTCCTTTTTCTCCTCTCCGTCCTCGTGCTGCCGGCCCTGGCCCAGACGGCCGGCGAACTCCGGGCCCGCATGGCCCAGCGTCTCGCCGTCATCGACGATCTGAAGACCAAGGCCTTGATCGGCGAGAACAACCGCGGTTACCTGGAGGTGCGCGGCCCCGGGGCGGTCGACCCCGGCCCCGTGGTGACGGCGGAGAACCGCGACCGTGAGGCCGCCTACGCCATTATTGCCAGGGAGACGGGCTCAACTCCCGCTGCCGTCGGCCAGACCCGGGCCAAGCAAATCGCGGCGAACAGCCGGGGCGGGGTCTGGATCCAGGATGAGGGTGGGGCGTGGAAACGGAAATAGCCACGGGTGGCTCCGCCGCCACCGGGCGGTCGGGGGCCTGACCGGGGCCAAACTGGGATTGAATTGCGCCGGTGCTTCCCGCAGCGTGGCCCGGCCCGGTCGCCTTTTCGGCCCGGTTCACCTCCTTCCCCAACCGCATTATTTCCATGGATCGTCTACACGGCTTGATCGGCGTTGCGCTCATTCTCGGCCTCGCGGTCCTTTTTTCCAACAACCGCCGCCGGATCAACCCCCGGCTCGTGCTCAGCGGCATCACGCTGCAGGTGGTGATCGCCATGCTGATCTTCCACGTGGGCCCCGTGGCGCGTTTCTTCCAGCTGGTCGGGCAGGGCATCGGCAAGCTGGAGGCCTTTGCCCGCGCCGGCGCCGCGTTTGTCTACGGCGGCATCGTGATCGAGCAGGGCCCGGGCAAGTTCGCCAATTACATGGGGGGCGGCTTCGTCTTTGCCTTCAATGTCACGGCCACAATCATTCTGGTCTGCGCGCTGGTGGCGGTGCTCTACCACTACGGCATCATGCAGCGGGTGGTGGCCGTCGTGGCCAAGGCCATGAATTTCATCATGCGGGTCAGCGGCGCGGAGGCCCTGAGCAACGTGGCCAGCGCCATGGTCGGGCAGGTCGAGGCGCAGGTGATGATCCGGCCCTACCTGGCCGGCATGACCAGGAGCGAGCTGCTGGCCTCGATGAGCGGCAGCCTGGCGTGCATCGCCGGCGGGATTCTGGTCGTGTACGTCAACATGGGCGCGCAGGCCGGACTCGACCTGGCGCCAAAGCTGATCACCGCCAGCCTCATGGCGGCGCCCGGGGCGCTCGTGATCGCCAAGATCGTCTTCCCCGAGACCGAGGCGAGCCAGACGATGGGCGTGGTGAAACTGGAGGTGAAAAGCGACTACACCAACGTCATCGATGCCGTGTCCCACGGCGCCGGCGACGGCTTCAAGATCGCCATGAACGTGATCGCCATGCTCATCGGCTTCATCGCCGTGATCGCGTGCATCGACTGGCTGCTCGTCTCCGCCGGGCATCTGTTCAATCCCCAATTTGACCTCAGCTTGAACTGGATCTTCGGGAAATTGTTTTACCCGATGGCCTGGGCGATGGGTGTGCCCGGCGCCGACATCAACAATGTGGCCACCCTGCTCGGGCAGAAACTGACGATCAATGAGTTTGTGGCGTTCAAGAGCCTGACCGACAAGGCGGTGCCCATCATCACCGAGAAGGGACTGTTGATCGTGAGCATCGCGATCTGCGGTTTCGCCAACTTCAGCAGCGTGGGCATGCAAATCGGCGGCATCGGGGCCCTGGTGCCCGAGCGCCGCGCCGATCTGGCCAAGCTCGGCATGAAGGCCCTGTTTTGCGGCACGCTGGCCTCCTACCTTTCCGCCACCATCGCCGGAATTGTCGTTTGATTCTCTCCGGGGTGGGTGGCAGCTCGCGCGGGGGGCCATTAGGATTGCTGCTCGGCTTTAGCAACCAGAGTTGCATCAGCCGCCGTGTCGGGCCGGCTGAAACTTGCCCGCGGCCGTTGCGTCTTCACGCAACGATTCGCAACGCATCCCATCCGATGAACATTGAAACTCTGCATCTGCTCCTCGCCGCCGCAACCGTGTTGGCCGCCCTCGCCGTGGGCGCGGTCTGCGCCGTGGGTCTGGTGGTCTGGCTGGCCGGGGGAAAACTCGACGCGGGCAAGCGGCACAAGCTGGTCTGACTCTGCGGGCTTGGCCTGCTGGGGGGCTCGTGCTAGCTTGGGGCATGGATATTCAAGAACGCCTGGCCCGGCACTTGGGAATGATACCGGACGTGGCCCACGCCGCCTTTATTGCGCCCAACGCGACGGTGCTCGGCGACGTGACGCTGGGGGCGCAAAGCAGCGTGTGGTACGGCGCCGTCCTGCGCGGCGACATCAATGCCATTCACATCGGGGAGGGGACCAATGTGCAGGATCTGGCTATGGTGCATCTGGCCGACGACCACGCCACGAAGATTGGCCGCTATTGCACGATCGGCCACAGCGCCATCATTCATGCCTGCACCATCGGCGATGAGTGCCTCATCGGCATGGGGGCCGTCATACTCGACGGCGCCGAGATCGGCGACCGTTGCATCGTGGGCGCGAATGCCCTGGTGACCCAGCATTTTGTGGCGCCGCCGGGGTCGATGATATTAGGCTCACCTGCGAAGTTGGTCCGGCCGCTGACCGATGCCGAGAAAAACGGCCTGCGCGGCTGGGCCGAGAAATATGTCGCGGTCGCGAAGGCCCACGCGGCCAAGCGGGGGTAGGGCGGTGAGTCCCTTCACCGCCGGGACTTGGCGCGGAACGGCCCGTCCTCCGTAGTCTTGGCGAAGGAGAAAGTCCGCGCCCTACCCGATCCTTTCCAGGATCGAGAACGTGTACCGGTAGTTTGCGTCCGCGCTTTCTCGTTTCCAGGTCTCGCGCCAGGGCTGATGCCGCCACTCCGGAAACCAGGTGTCACCTGGCACCTCGGCGTGCACGAGGGTGAGCATGATTCGGTCAGCGAATGGCAGCGTCTCCTCGTAAATGCGCTGACCGCCGCAGATCATGATTTCGCCGGGCAGGGTTTGCGCGAGGACGAGAGCTGCGGGGACATTCGCGGCGGTCAGCGGAGTGACCGCCCTACCGGTAGGGCGGTCACTCTGCTCCGCGCCGCTCAGGACGCGATCCGGTTGCGATGTGATCACCACCGGCCGGCGCCCGTCGGTGAGCACTTTGGGCCAGGTTTCAAAACAGATCCGGCCGAGGACGACGGTCTGGCCGGCGGTTTTTTCGTGAAACCACTTCATGTCCTCGGGAATATGGAAAGGCAGGCGGCCGGCGCGGCCGATGATGCGGTTTTCGGCGCAGGCCACGATGAGGGTGATGGGCTTGGACACAGTGGCCATGGGCGGCGGGGCTAAGCCAGATCGACCTTTACCAGGGCGCGTTCGAAGTCATCCGCCTGCAGGAGAGGCTCGGGCTGCATCTTGCGCAGGGCCGCGACCCAGCGGTCGGGGACGATGGCCAGCCGCGTGGCAAACTCCGTGGCGATGTCGTTGTAATAGGCCCGGGCCAGGGCGATGCGTTGTTCCGTCTGGATCAATTCCGTCTGCAGGGCCGTGAACGCCGGCTGCGCCTTGAGTTCGGGATATCGCTCCACGACGCCACGGACCGTGGCGGCGAGGCCGGCAAAGTCCGCCCCGGCCACGCCGGGCGCGGTGGCATCCAGTTGGGTGCGCAGGCGAGCCGCTGCCGTCTGCACGGTCGCCTCGTGGGTGCTGAGGGCGCTGACCGCCGCGACCAGGCGCGGGATCAGGTCATGCCGCCGTTTCAACTGGACGTCGATGAGCGACCAGCCTTGGCGCACGCGCTCCCGCAGGCCGACGAGGCTGTTGTGGACCATCCCGACCCAGCCGAGCAGCCAGGCGGCAACGTAGACGGCGGTCGGGGCAAAAAGCGGTGGTGTCAGGGGAGCGGGCTGGCCGGAGGGGTGGTCGGCGAGCACCACCCCCAGCGGCACGCCGGTTGCGATCAGTCCCAGCACGCCCCAGAGCCAGGCCCAGCCGCCGATGGCTGATTTCACCTTCTCCTCGCTCCGGGTGGAAATCAGAAATAATTCGGCTTCCGGATTGGCGGCAATCTCGGGTGCGACCACGTCGGCCCGTTCCCGCGCCGGGCCGATGACGTAAAGCGGCGCGTGCAGGGGCAGCGCCTGCTCGAGAAATTGCCGCCGGTGATCGGAATCGGGAATGCTGCCACGCGGGCCCTTGCCGTAATAGAGCGGGTCGTCGCGGTCCACGGTCTGATCGAAGAGGGTGACGGTTTCGAGCTTGGCGCCGGAGGGGCGGACGAAAATGACCCCGGTGTCATCCTTGAGATAAAAGGGCATGGTCTCACCGCCTTGGGCAACCGTCGTCCAGCCACTCCGGTGCACGGTCCGCGTCTGGGTCTTTCCCTTGTCGTCGGTATAGGTCTCGGTCTCGGTCCGCGACCAGGATTCGGCCACGCTCCAAGCATAATGCACGCAGGGCTGCACGGCCAGATGGCTGGTGAGGGGGGACTCGGCCTCGGCGGTGCCCTTGAGTTCGGTCAGGCCGATGAAGACCCCGAGCACCTTTGAGGTCGGGGTGTCGTCGAGCAGGCGCCGCCGCCGGAGTTCGCGCAGGTTGCCCCAGAGGCAAAGTGCGGCGACCAGGAGGCAGCCGACCAGCAGGGCCAAGTCGTGGTTCATGGGGTTGAATTGTGAGGCCGCCGGGATTTATTGCCAAGCTCGCTTCTCCGGAGAGCGGCCGGTGCGTTCTTGTGTTCATTGGACGAGATGCTATTGCTGGCGGCCTATGATTATCGGAGTCCCCAAGGAAATTAAGATTGGTGAAACCCGCGTTTCGATGACCCCCAGCCTTTGCCGCCGCGTGACGGCCCTCGGCGGGAAGGTGCTCGTCGAAAAATCCGCCGGCGACAGCGCCGGCTTCACCGATGCCGAATACAAATCCGCCGGCGCCACCCTGGTCCCTTCTCCCGAGAAGGTCTGGAAGGGCGCCGACCTGATTCTCAAGGTCAAGGAGCCGCTCGCGGCCGAGTACGGTCTGCTCCAGCAGGGGCAAACCCTCTTCACCTACCTGCATCTGGCCGCCGGGCCGGCGCTGGCCAAGGAACTTTGCCGGAAGGGTATTCTCGGCATCGCCTATGAGACGGTCGAGGGGAGCGACGGGGCGTTCCCATTGCTCAAGCCCATGTCCCAGATCGCCGGCCGGCTCTCCATCCAGATCGGAGCCTATTTCCTGCAGTCGCAGCTCGGCGGCTCGGGGGTGTTGCTTGGCGGCATCCCCGGCACCATGCCGGGCCACGTCGTGGTGGTCGGCGCCGGCAATTCCGGGGCCCATGCCGTGCAGATGGCCGCGGGCATGGGCGCGCGCGTGACCGTGCTCGACCTCGACACCCGCAAGCTGGAGGCGCTCGATACCGAATATCGCGGCCGGATCGTCACCCTCATGTCCAATCCCGCCAACATCGAGCACGCCGTCGCCGACGCCGATCTGCTCATTGGCGCCGTGCTGATCCCGGCCGCCAAGGCCCCCATCGTGGTTTCGGACAAAATGGTCGCCCAGATGCGTCCCGGCAGTGTCATCTGCGACATCGCCATCGACCAGGGTGGCTGCATCGAGACCATCCACGCGACCTCGCACCAGAAACCGACCTACAAGGAGCACAACGTCATCCATTATGCGGTGCCCAACATGCCCGCGCTGGTCGGTCGCACCTCGACCATGGGCCTCACGCAGGCCACGGAGCCTTTTGTCGCCATGATGGTGCAGAAGGGGGTCGAGCGCGCGCTCCACGAGCACAAGGGCCTGGCCCGCGGGGTGAACACCCGCAACGGCCGGATCACCTACGACGCCGTCGCCAAGGCGGTGGGCTTCGATTCTTGAGCGGGCATACCGCCGAGACAAAAAACCCGGTGGCTTGGGCCACCGGGTTTTTATTTGACGGAAAGGAGGAAAATCAGGCCTGCGCCAGAGTCCGCCTCACGACTGGACTACAATCGTCACGCTTTCGAGCGCGACCCGGTCGATCGGCGTGCTCTTCTCGCCGCCGCCGCCGGACTTGGTCGGGACGTTGGCCAGCTGCTCCAGCACCTCGTCGCCCTTGATGAGCTGACCGAAGGCCGTGTATTGGTTGTCGAGGAACTTGGCGTCGCCGTGGCAGAGGAAGAACTGGGAGCCGGCGGAATCCGGGTGCGAGGAACGGGCCATGGAGATGACCCCGCGCACGTGGGCCTTCTTGTTGAACTCGGCCTTGATCTTGTAGCCGGGGCCGCCGGTGCCGGGCATGCCGGTTTCACCAGCCTTCGTGTTCGGGCAGCCGCCCTGGATCATGAAGCCCTTGATGATGCGGTGGAACGCCGTGCCGTTGTAAAAGCCGGCGCGGGCGAGCTTCTTGAAATTCTCGACGGTGGCCGGGGCGACGTCGGGCCAGAAGGCGAGGGTCATTTCGCCGTAGCTGGTCTTCAGCACGGCAACTTCGGTGGAGGGGAGGGCATTGCTCATAAGGGCGTTCAAAAAGCCCCCCGGCGGGCCATTCGGCAAGAACCAAATGGATCGGCTTTGAGGGAGGTAAGTCGAGTTATCCTTAACGTGCCGTCTGGGGATCTCCAGCAAGTCATTTTAGCCACAAAAAGGCACAAAGTATCTGCTGGCAGATGTGACACGCAAGGCGCCTATCATCCTTCGCCAAGGCTACGGACGACAGGTAGGCGCGCGGTGCATAGCCGAGTGCCGGACAGATAATTTTAGCGTCTCTTCGTGGCCAACCTGCATTGAGTCAGCCGTCCGGACAAGCAGCCGGCAGCGCCTGGCCCGGACATTACCAAATGGACACGCGGGGAACTCGCCGGCTGACTGGCGGCCGTGCGTTTCACCCAGATCACCCTGCAAGGTTTTCGCAATCTGCCGCTCGTGGCGGTGGAGCTGGCGGGGACGCGCACGTTCCTATGCGGGGCCAATGCGCAGGGGAAAACCAATTTCCTTGAGGCGGCGGGCTATGTGACCGCGCTGCGCTCCTTCCGGGCCGCGGAAACCCGGGCCCTGATCGGCCTCGGGCAGGTGCAGGCGGGGATGGCCTACGCGGTCGAGCACGAGCAGTTCGGCGCCAGCCGCATCACGATCACCCTGACGCCGCCGGGCCGGGAGGTGATGTGGGAACAGGGCAAGGTCACGCGGCTGGTCGACTTCATCGGGAAGTTTCCGACGGTGGTGTTTTCCTCGCACGACAACCAGTTTCTCCGTGGTTCGCCCTCGCTGCGGCGGCGCTGGCTCGACCTGACCCTGGCGGCGATGGATCCCGGGTATCTCACCGCGCTGCAATCCTACACCCGGGCGGTGGCGGAGCGGAACATGCTGCTCAAGCAAGGGGGCCGCGATACCGGGGCGCTCGAGGCGTTCGAACACGAACTGGCCGCCCATGCCGTGACCCTGGTGGCCAAGCGGGCGCGGGGGGTGGAGGAGTTGACGGCATTATTCCGCACCGCCCATTCCCGCCTGGTGCCGGAGGGCGACCCTGCGACGGAGCTCAGGGCTGAATCGGCCGGGCTGGTGTATGCCCCGGACACGGCTTGCGCCACGCGCGAGGAATTTGCGGCGGCCCTGGTGCAGGCCCGGC
>JBAXWQ010000380.1:0-2035 GCA_037128315.1 Opitutia bacterium
ACATCCCGACGAACGTGATCTCGATCACCGACGGCCAGATCTTCCTCGAGACCGATCTCTTCAACCAGGGCATCCGCCCCGCGGTGTCCGTCGGCCTCTCCGTCTCGCGCGTCGGCTCATCCGCCCAGATCAAGGTCACCAAGCAGGTCGGCGGAAAACTCAAGGGCGAGCTCGCCCAGTTCCGCGAACTCGCCGCCTTTGCCCAATTCGGCTCCGACCTCGATGCCAAGACCAAGGCCCAGCTCGAGCGCGGTTCGCGCATCGTCGAGCTCTTCAAGCAGCCGCAGCTCAACCCGCTCGCCATCGAGGTGCAGGCTTCCGTCCTCTGGGCCCTCCAGAAGAACTATTTCGATTCCATCGACATCAAATCCATCGTGACGGCCGCCAACTCGCTGAAGGATTTTCTCACCAGCCGGAAGGAGGCCCTCCTCACCAAGATCCGCACCAAGGCCGCGCTCGATGCCGAGATCGAGGCCGAACTGAAGGCCGCCGCCGACGAGTGGAAGAACACCTTTGCCGCGAAATAATACCCGTAGCGACCACCGAGTAGCAAGTAGCGAGCATGACCAAACCCAGTCCCAGCTAATCACTACCCGCTACTCACTACCCACTACTCGCTACTAAAAAATGGCCTCCACCCGCGACATCCGCCGACGCATCAAGTCGGTCAAGAACACCCGCCAGATCACCAAGGCGATGGAGCTGGTGGCTGCTTCCAAGATGAAGAAGGCGCAGCAAGCCGCCGTCGCCGGGCAGCCCTACGCGCTGCTGCTGGGCGACATGCTCGCCGCCCTGGCGTCGCGCGTGAGCGAGGCCCAGCATCCGCTGCTCGTGCAACGCGAGGTCAAAGTGCGCGGGATTCTGCTCGTCACCACCGACAAGGGCCTCTGCGGTTCCCTCAACGCCAATCTTTTCAAATTGGTCAACGAGGTGAAGACTCCCGCGAAGTATGTGGCCATCGGCCGCAAGGGCGCCCAATACCTCGCCCGCACCAAGCGCGACGTGGCCGCGGATTTCAGCGTCAATGACCGCGTGCCGTTCGCCGAGGTCAAGGTGGCCGCCGAGTTCATGGTGAAGCTGTTCCTCGAGGGGGCCATCGACACCGTCGAGGTCATCTACGCGCGCTTCAAGAACACCCTCGTCCAGGAGGCCGTCACGGTTCCCGTGCTGCCGCTGGCCAATGTCGCCGACTTCGTCCGGCACCTGCACGCCGACCGCGAGCCGCACAAGTTGGAGGACGCGCGTGACATGCTCTTCGAGCCGTCGGCCGACACCGTCCTGAGCGCCCTGCTGCCTTTCTACGTCAACCGGCTGATCTATCAGTTCATTCTCGCCGCCAAGGCCTCCGAGCACAGCTCGCGCATGGTCGCCATGAAGACCGCCAAGGACAACGCCACCAGCCTGCTGGGCGACCTCACGCTCGAATACAACAAGGCCCGCCAGGCCGCCATCACGCAGGAAATTCTCGAAATCGCCGCCGCCTCCTTCAGCGCGGCCTAATCCCACCCCCGACTCGTTTAAGTCATGAGCAATACCGGAAAAATCGTCCAAGTCAGCGGCGCCGTCGTCGACGTGCAATTCGCCGAGAACGCCATCCCGCCCATCTACCAGGCCCTGACCATCGCCTTCACGGTCGGGGGCAAGAAACAGGTCCTGACCCTCGAGATTCAGCAGCACTTGGGCGAAGGTCTCACCCGCGCCATCGCGATGTCTTCCACGGAAGGCCTCGTCCGCGGCATGGAAGCGGTCGACACCGGCGGTCCCATCACGGTCCCGGTGGGTGACGGCGTGTTGGGCCGCATCTTCAACGTCACCGGTGACGAGGTCGACGGCAAGGGCCCGGTCACGTACACCAAGCGCTACCCGATTCACCGCCCGGCCCCGTTGCTGGTCGATCAGAACACCAAGGCGGAGATCCTCGAGACCGGCATCAAGGTCATCGACCTCATCTGCCCCTTCATCAAGGGCGGCAAGGCGGGCGCCTTCGGCGGCGCCGGCGTCGGCAAGACCGTCGTCATTCTCGAGCTCATCAACA
>JBAXWQ010000381.1:0-2026 GCA_037128315.1 Opitutia bacterium
CGGTCTTGCCGACGCCGGCGCCGCCGAAGGCCCCGGCCTTGCCGCCCTTGATGAAGGGGCAGATCAGGTCGATGACCTTGATGCCGGTCTCGAGGATCTCGGCCTTGGTGTTCTGGTCGGAGAGCGTGGGGGCGGGACGGTGAATCGGGTATTTCTTGTCGAACTTGACCGGGCCCTTGCCGTCCACGGCGTTGCCGGTGACGTCAAAGATGCGGCCGAGCACGCCGGCGCCGACGGGCACCATGATGGGCGCGCCGGTGTCGACGACGGTCATGCCGCGCACGAGGCCCTCGGAGGAGGACATTGCGATCGCGCGGGCGACGCCGCCGCCGAGGTGCTGCTGGATCTCGAGCGTGAGCACCTCGGCCTTGCCGGAGGTCGTGAACTCGATCGTGAGCGCCTGGTAGATGGGCGGAATGGTGTGCTCCGCAAACTGCACGTCGACCACGGGGCCGATGACTTGGACGATTTTACCGGTGTTCATTTTGAAAAGGTCTGAGGTGTGGTGGGGTGTAAAAATCAAGCGGCGCTGAACTGGGCGGCGGCGATCTCGAGGATTTCCTGCGTGATGCCGGCCTGGCGGGCCTTGTTGTACTCGAGGGTGAGGTCGCCGAGGAGCTTCGTGGCGTTGTCCTTGGCGGTCTTCATGGCGACCATACGGGAGCTGTGCTCGGAGGCCTTGGCCTCCAGGGCCTGGTGGTACACCTGGCGGTTGAGATAAAGCGGGAGCAGCGACTCGAGCACGACCTTCGCATCGGGTTCGAACAGCATCTGGCTCTCGGCGGGGGTTTCCTTCACCGGGACGGTGCCGGTGGCGGCGTGCAATTCCGCGATGGCAGCCTTGACGTCCGTGAGCGGCAGCAAGGACATGACCGTCGGCACCTGCACCAGCGTGTTGCGGAAGCGCGGCCAGATGATCTCGACCGTGTCCACCACGCCCTTGTGGTACTGCTGCACCATGAACTCGGCGACGACCTTGATGTCGGCGAACGTGGTGCGGTCGTTGGCGGGGAAGTCGGCGAGCAGGGCGCGGTGCGTGCGGGCGATGAACTGCGTGCCCTTGCGACCGATGACGGCGTACTTCGCCGGCGTCTTGATTTCGGTGACCAGCTTGAAGAGGTTCGAGTTAAGCGGGCCGCACAGGCCCTTGTCGGAGGTGATGAGGATGATGCCGCGGGTCTTCACCTCGCGCTTCACGAGGAACTCGTGCTGGGATTCCTCCACGCGGTCGGCGAGGGCGGCGAGCATGCGGGCCATGAGCTCGGCGTAGGGCCGGCCGGCAAGCGCGGCCTGCTGCGCCTTCTTCATCTTCGACGCCGCGACCAGCTCCATCGCCTTGGTGATTTGGCGGGTGTTCTTGACCGACTTGATGCGCCGGCGGATGTCGCGGGTGGAAGGCATGGAGATTAGTTAGGAATTAGGAGTTAGGAGTTCAGAATGGTTCGGACGCCGAGGGCCCGGGCCTTACTTCATAATTCTTAAATCTTAATCCTTAATTGGATTTAGGCCGTGTAGCCGGATTTCCACTCGTCGCAGGCGGCCTGGAGCTTGGCCTCGAGATCCTTGTCGAGGGCGGCCTTGGTGCGGATCTCCGTGAGGAGGGCGTCCTTGCGGGTGGTGAAGAATTCCTTCATCGCGGCGGCGGCGGCGACGACCTTCTTGGTGTCGATGGCGTCGAAGAAGTTCTTCTGCATCGCGAAGAGGATCGCGACCTGCAGCTCGATCGGCACGGGGCTGAACGCGGGCTGCTTGAAGAGCTCGACGATGCGGGCACCGCGCTCGAGCTGGCCCTTGGTCTTGGCGTCGAGGTCGGAACCGAACTGGGCGAAGGCCGCGAGTTCGCGGAACTGGGCGAGCTCGCCCTTGAGTTTGCCGCCGACCTGCTTGGTGGCCTTGATCTGCGCGGCGGAGCCGACGCGCGAGACGGAGAGGCCGACGGACACGGCGGGGCGGATGCCCTGGTTGAAGAGGTCGGTCTCGAGGAAGATCTGGCCGTCGGTGATCGAGATCACGTTCGTCGGGATGT
>JBAXWQ010000382.1:0-2023 GCA_037128315.1 Opitutia bacterium
ATCGAGAAAGATGGTGCCGCCATCGCAGACCTCGAACTTGCCCAGGCGCTGCGAAGTGGCGCCCGTGAAGGCGCCGCGCTCGTGGCCGAAGAGCTCGCTTTCGATCAGGCTCTCGGGAATGGCCGAACAGTTGACCGCGACGAAGGGCTTGCTGCTGCGATGGCTGTGCCGGTGGATGCTGCGGGCGACCAGCTCCTTGCCGGTACCGCTTTCCCCCGTGATCATCACCGTGACATCGCTGGTGGTCACCTGGCCAATGATCTTGAAAACCTGCTGCATGGGCGAGGAGGCGCCCACGATGCCCTCCTTGTGGTCCTCCGAGTTAATGACCGGTTGCACCCCGCCGGCGGAGCGAATGTCCGCCTGGGTGCTCAGGGCGCTTTGCACCAGCGCGATCAGCTTGGCGGGATCGAAGGGCTTCACGACGTAGTCGAAAGCGCCGTATTTCATCGCCTCGATGGCCGTCTGGGCGGTGCCGTAGGCCGTCATCAATATCACCAATTGCTTCGGATTGGCGGCGCGGATGTGCTGGAGCGTCTCCAACCCGCTGATGCCGGTCATGCGGTTGTCGAGCAGGACCACGTCGGGCGCCTGGCGCTTGACCGCCGCCACCCCGGCCTCGCCGTTGGGGGCCTCCTCCACCTTGTAATGCTGCGACGATAGCACCCGGTTCAGCGAATAGCGCACCTCCGTGTCGTCATCGACGACCAGAATGTGGGGAACAGGATTGGTTTCAGGCATGGCGCAACACTACAAAATGATTAGCTCTTTTGGCAAAGGTAGTTCTACTTACCGCCCATGTTAGGCTGGTCAATTAACTTGTTTCGTATCTTCGGTATCCAGCTCGCGGTGCACGCGAGCTTTGTGCTGTTGCTGGCCTACTATGGCTATGAAGGCTGGACGGAAGGCGGACTGCCGGGACTGATCTGGAGTATCAGCCTGATCGTGCTCTTCTTCGTCTGTGTCATATTGCACGAGTTGGGTCATTCCCTGACGGCCCGGCGCTACGGGGTGCGCGTGCCCCGCATTCTGCTCCTGCCCATCGGTGGCATGGCCGAGTTCGACCGGATCCCGCGCAAGCCTTCCGAGGAGTTGCTCATCACGCTGGCCGGTCCGGCGGTGAACTTTCTGCTCGCGGCTGCCCTGCTGCCGCTGGTCTGGCACGGGCTCTTCACCGTGGAAGAAATGCCGCTGTACTCTGTCGCCAGCATTATCGACCAGCTCTGGTTCGCCAATCTCATCATGGGGATCTTCAATCTGCTGCCGGTCTTCCCCATGGACGGCGGCCGTATCCTGCGCGCCTTGCTGGCCATCAAGTTGCCCTATGTGCGGGCAACCTACTGGGCGGTGATGGTGGGCCGGGTGCTGTCGCTGGGGTTTGCCCTGCTCGCCCTCTTTTATTACCGGAATCCGGTCACCTGCGTGCTGTTCCTCTTCATTTTTTCCGCCGGCAACGCGGAATATAAGCAACTGCTCCGGCGCGAGGAGGAAGCGCGTTACTGGGAGGAAATGGCCCGCCGGGCTACGGTCGTCGAACCTGACGCTCCGGCTCCCCGCCTGCCGCCGATCGGCGTGCACGGGCCGAACTGATCCCATCTCACCAAGCGGGACGGCATCGGGGAGGATCAGACCCGCCGGACTCAATCACGGTCGGCCAATAAATGCACAGCTTCCGCAATAATAATCCCCGGTGTGTACGGTCACTGAACACCACCGGGGACAAGGAGGTGCCATAGCGCGGCACACAGCATTGATAGATTTCATTGTCTGTTGGATCGAGCCGTTTCACTGCGCAATAATTTGAAGCGCATCAATTCTACTAATAAAGCGAAATGGATAATCCAGGACCTGGCTCTGGTCACAAAGCAGGTTTGATATCCAAGGCTACGGATTGGGGTGATCGATCTCTGTAGACTCACGGCACATGGGCTGGAACGCAGGTTGCCAGCCCAATGCCTGATTAAAACAATTGGGGTATGCACTTGACGTAAGCTGGCGGGTTTCGCCCCAGTAGCGGAAGCCG
>JBAXWQ010000383.1:0-2017 GCA_037128315.1 Opitutia bacterium
CATGGCCCCGCTGGGCATTCCGGTGATTCCCCTGCATCGGGCTGTCCTCACCCAAAGGCAGGATAGTGCAGTGCTCCCCGCCAAGCTTCATCCCGGCAACCCCAAGGCGCAGCGTATTCTGGCCCAGGCCATGAGCGAGCGGGCCGCGTGTTTCTTCGCCACCCCGTGTCACCGGGGCTGCGCGATCCGGGCAACCTACCAGTCGACCACCGTGCACCTGCCGCCGGCGCTCGCCACCGGCAACCTGGACATCATCGCCCACGCCATGGTCCGCGAGGTCACCCTGGGCGCCCGGGGGCTGGCTGACGGCGTGGTCTACGTCGACAAGACCACCGGCACGGAGCACCGCGCCCGGGCTCGCGTCATTGTGCTGGGTGCCAGTTCCTGCGAATCGGTCCGGCTGTTGCTTAATTCCAAGTCGGTCCGTTTTCCCCACGGGCTGGCCAATTCCAGCGGGCTGGTTGGCCGGTACATCATGGACACGGTGGGCACAAGCCTGAGCGGGCAGATTTCCCAATTGGAAAACCTGCCGCTGCACAATGAAGACGGGGCCGGCGGGGCGCACAGCTACGCCCCGTTCTGGCTCTACCGCGAGCAGTTGGCGGGCAAGCTGGGCTTTGCCCGTGGCTACCACATCGAGTTTGGCGGCGGCCGCGGCATGCCCGGCATGGGCACGGGCGCGGGCCTGGAGAAATTCACCCGGGGCAGTTATGGCCTGAAGCTGAAAGAGGACGCGCGCCGCTACTACGGATCGTTCATGTATTTTTCCGGCCGCGGCGAGATGATCGCCAACGACGGTTCCTATTGCGAACTCGACCCGACGGTGAAGGACAAGTGGGGCATCCCCGTGCTGCGCTTCGCCTGGCACTGGTCGGAGCACGAGATCAGGCAGGCGGAGCATGCGGAAAAAACTTTTCACGACATCATCTCGGCGCTGGGGGGCAAGGTCCTCGGGCGCGGCGGCAGCCGCAAGCGCGTCGGGCCGGACCAGGCGATCGAGAAGGGCGGCCGGGTGATCCACGAGGTCGGCGGCGCCATCATGGGTCATGATCCGGCCCAATCCGTGACCAATCAGTTTGGCCAGACCTGGGACGTGCCCAATCTCTACCTGACCGACGGGGCCACCTTTCCCAGCAGCTCGGACAAGAATCCGACCATCACCATCATGGCGCTCGCTTGGCGGGCCGGCGAACACATGCTGGCCGAGATGAAAAAAGGGAGTTTCTGAGCATGAACCCACCCGAACGCCCGCGGCTCGACCGTCGCGCCGCCATCAAATGGATGCTGGCGGCGAGCGCAGCGGTCGCCGTTTCCGATCGCACCCTCTTCGCCCTGCCGGCGGCGGCCGCGCCCCCGGCCACGCAGGGTTACGGCCCAGACCCGGAGCTTAACCGGGAATACAAGCCGGGCGAACTCTGGCCGTTAACCATGACCGCCAGCCAGCGGCGCACCGCCGCCGCGCTGTGCGCCATCATCATCCCGGCGGAAGGCAGCGTGCCCAGCGCCGCTGAGTTGGGCACGCACGACTTCATCGACGAGTGGATCAGCTCACCCTATCCCGCGCAGCAGCCCGACCGGGACATCATCCTCACGGGTCTGGGTTGGATCAATCGCGAGACCCAGCGGCGTTACGGAAAGGATTTTGCCGAGTTGGAGGCAAAACAAAGTGCGGCCGTCTGTGACGACCTCTGCCATGCCCCCGACGCCAAACCGGAGCACGCCGAGGGGGCCAAGTTCTTCGCCCGATTCCGTGACCTGACCGCCAGCGGCTTTTTCACCACGCCGGCGGGGATGAAAGACATCGGCTATGTGGGCAACACACCGCTCGCCGAGTTCAAGGGCCCGCCGCGCGCGGTGCTGGAGAAGCTGGGCTTGGCCTGATGGCGCATTTTTTATGAATCGACGCACTGTCCTGAAAACTCTTGCCGCTGGTGTCGCCCTGCCCCTGATCGGCCGCGGCGCGCCGGGGGCCGCAGCGCCAGCTGCGACGGCCCGCCGGGTTAATTTCAAGCTGGGG
>JBAXWQ010000384.1:0-2010 GCA_037128315.1 Opitutia bacterium
CCACACGGACGCAAGTGGCTGAAACCTTGAGGTCCGGCAGCCCCATGATCTTCCGGCTTTCCTCGCGCATCTTGGTCTCCTCCCCCGTGTAGCCATCGGCCCCGAAGGAATCGACCTGCGGGATGACATTTTGGAAAATCTGGTAGGGATAGACCTTGCGAGTCAGCGGCTGACCGTGGGCGTAGGCCTGGGTCTGGGCCTCGAGCTCATCGATGGCGTCTGCGCCGGTTCCCGACACGGATTGGTAGGTGGAGAAAAATACCCGCTTCACCCCGAAGAGCTGATGCAGAGGATAAAGCCCCATCAGCGCGACCGCGGTGGAACAGTTGGGACTGGCAATGATGCCCCGGTGGGCCCGGGTGGCCGCGAGATTGATCTCGGGCACCACCAATGGCACTTCGGCGGACATGCGAAAGGCGGAACTCTTGTCCAGCACAAGGCAGCCGCGCTTGACCGCCTCCGGCGCCAGCGCCTTGGCGATCGCGCCCTCGGCGGCAAACAACGCGATGTCCAGCCCGGCAAAAGCGTCGGGCGTCGCCTCCCGCACGGTGAGTTTCTGCCCGGCAAAATCGAGCTGGCGGCCGACGGAGCGCGCGGAGGCGAGCAGGCGCAGTTCACCCAGCGGAAAGGCGCGAGCCTGCAGCAGGGCAATCAGTTCTTGACCGACTGCTCCGGTGGCCCCGACGATACCGACATGATAGGATTTATTTTTCACTGTGAATGAAACGTTGCAACGGATGAAGGAAAGGTGTGCCGCCTTGGGAATCAAGCCGGCAGCGCGGGTTATGACAGTTTCCCTTGGCCGCCAACTGCTTGGATTTTATCGCGAGGAGATCCTCGTGCGGTCCTACGTCGTCTCGACGTCGCTGAGGCCTCCGTCGAACATCAGGAATTCCCTCGGCACGCCGCGCGGGCTGCACCACATCGACGAGCGCATCGGCGCGGGGGCGCTACCCGGCACCGTGTTCAAGGGGCGCGTCAATCTCGGCCGGCATTATCAGGAACTCAGCGATGAGGAAAACGCGCCCAACCTGATCACCACCCGCATCCTGTGGCTCCGCGGACTGGAGCCGGGCATCAATGCCGGGGGCGAGGTCGATACCCACGATCGCTACGTCTACATTCACGGCACCAATCACGAGGACCACCTGGGCCGGCCGGCCAGTGCCGGCTGCATCGAAATGAGCAACCGGGAGATTATCGAACTGTTCGACGAGGTCCGCAGCGGCGACCTTGTCTGGATCGAGGACTGAGCCACATGGCTTGATAATCGGCTGGATGCGCACGACGCCAGGCCGCGGCGGAGATTGAGAATTGCCCTGCTCCGGCGCGCCTCGCACGATTTCACGCGCCGACTGCTTTGGACCCCGGCCCCTCTCCTATGCGAAACCTTGCTTACTCCGTTGCCCTGCTTGGCCTATTTGCCTTCGGCGCCCAATCCGGCGACGCCATCCTTCTGCCGGATAAGGTCCCGGTCGCGGTCATAGACGTACAAGACGCCCAGTCACCCGCGGCCGTGCAGCTGACGGGCTGGATCGGCGGACGCATCGCAGCCAGCGAGAGCAACCGGCTCGTCCGGATCGATACCGGCCGCCTGCTGGAGGGTTATCGTAAGCGTCCCGGCCGGCAGGCTTGGGACGGTGAGCATATCGGCAAGTGGATCCACGCCGCCACCCTCGCCTGGGTGTATTCGGGCGACGAGCTCCTGCGGAAAAAAATCGACGCCGCGGTCAGCGAACTCATGCAGTGCCAGCTCGCGGACGGCTATCTCGGCACGTACCTGCCCCAGGATCGCTGGACGGAATGGGACGTGTGGGCCCACAAGTACAACCTGCTCGGGCTGCTCACCTACATGCGCTACACGGGCAACGTTGCCCCGCTCGACACCTGCCGGCGCATGGCTGATTTGTTGTGCCGCGAACTCGGCGACGGACCCGGCCAGCGTGACATCCTCACCGCCGGCAGCCAGCACTTCGGCATGGCCTCAACCAGTGTGCTGGAACCGATGGT
>JBAXWQ010000385.1:0-2008 GCA_037128315.1 Opitutia bacterium
CCCTCAGTTTCGACAATTTTGAGGACGCCCGGCTGCACCTCATCTCCAATGCACGCGACAAAATGGTGCGCGCCGTCGAGAGCGTGCGTTTCCAGGGCAAGATGATCGAGAAGCTCCCGCCCGGCGAAATCCGCCGCGCCCTCGAGGGCCACGTCGAGCGCCAGCGCCGCTTCCCGCTCGACACCGCCAACGCGCTCCGCGGCCGCCTGCGCCGCGAGGGCTTCACCATCTTCAAGAAGGGCTCGCGCGGCGTCTCGTACGTCTGCGCCGTCAAGCGCCGCTTCCGTGTCCCGGGCCAGGTGTTCTCCGAGACCATCACCAAGCTCATCGATTTCATCGAAAAGAACGCGATGGTGCACATGAAGGACCTGCCGAAGAATTTCCTGGGCCTCGAGGTGCCCGTGGCCGCCCCGGCCTCCGCCCCCGCCTCGGCTGAGCCGGTGGCTGGCACGCCGATGGAAGGCGCGGCTCCGGCCCCGGTGCCGCCCCCGACACTCGCGCCCGAGCAGATGGAGAAGCTCCGCAAGATGAGCAACGACCTGCGCTGGCTGGTCATGGAGGGCTACGTGACCGAATTTTCGGATGGCAAGCTGTTCGCCCCGCCGCCCATGGCGCCGCAGGCGGCCAAGCGCGCCGAGTCCGGCGAGGAAGAGCACGATCCGGTGGATTTCCCGGACGCGCCGGCAGCGCCTGCAGCCTCCGCCGAGCCTTCCGCCGTCGCGGCAACAGCCATGGCGGAGAAGCCGGCTGACACGTCCACCCCGGTTGCAGCGGATGTTGCTCCCGCGGCGGAAGTGCCCGCTCCCGCGGCGGAAGTGCCCGCTCCCGCGGCCGCAGCCCCGGAAGTGGCGCCGGCCGCCCCGGTCGCGGCTACAGCCGAGGTCAAGCCAGCCGAGGAGCCCAAGCCCGAAGGCCAGGTCTGATCTGGATTTCAAAGCCCGCTCAAGTGAGCGGGCTTTTTTTGTCGTCGGATTTGCTAAAATTCCCGAACCGGCCGGCAGGGCCGCCTGCCGTTACAAGGCTCAACAAATTTTGCAGACAGGCCCAAGCTGTAGGAGGGGCTTCACGCCCCGATTTATGGCTGAAACCATCGGGGCATAAAGCCCCTCCTACAGCAGATGCACCCGATGCCGGTCCCCGTCGACGATCGACAGCGTCAGGTGCCAGGCGTTGGCGGGCAGCCAGGCGCCGGTTTTTTCCGGCCACTCGACGGCGAGGCAAAAGGGACTGACGAGAAATTCCTCCAGCAATAGGGCATCGAGCTGCGCATCCTTTTCCAGACGGTAGGCATCGAGGTGCACCAGCGAGCACGCCGCACCGCGATAGACCGAATAGATGGCGAAGGTCGGGCTGGTCACATGCTCGCGCACCCCGAGTCCCTCGGCGAGACCCTGCACGAAGGTGGTCTTGCCGACGCCCATGTCGCCGTGCAGCGCCAGCGTGGTGTCGCGCGGCAGCGCCGCCGCCAGTTTCGCGGCCAGGGCGCGCGTCTGCTCCGCTGCGTCGGTGGTGACACCCAGCTTCAGTTGATCAATGATGCTCATCGCGAGGGGGACAGAAACAGCGGAATGATTTTTCGCCACAAAAAGGCGCAAGAATTGGAAGAGCGTATGTTGGTAGCAAGGCGCCTATAGGCGCGCGGTAATTGTCCACCAGCGGGAGAAATGATTTTAGTGCCTCTTAGTGGCCAAAGTGGAATTGTTTGGTCACCGCAGGTGTTCATAGCCGTGGTACCGTCCGAGGTCCAAGGCTCCAGCGGGCAGTTGGCCATCCCGACTGAAGGGCCCGAGGCACGTGAGTTTCAGCCGGGGGAAATGCTTCCGCCAGTCGTGTTCAAATCGGGCCTGGTTCGCCCGCGCCCGGACCACGATCAGCAGTTCGTAATCTTCGCCATCACTCAACGCATGAAACAGGGGGCTTTGCCTGGTGGTGGCGGCCCACCGCCGGGCGGCCGCGCTGATGGGCACGGTGGTGGCGTCGAGTGCGGGGGTCAGGCCGGGTGGCGTGA
>JBAXWQ010000386.1:0-2005 GCA_037128315.1 Opitutia bacterium
CATGAAAAACCCGCTGAGAGCGCGACTGGGATAATCCCGGGCAACCGGGGAAAGGTGGGTGGTAATTGGTGCCGCCCTCCCCTCCATGGCGCGAGCCAGGTGCAGGCAAATATCACCAGTTCCTCTGGACGGCGTCGCAGCCGATCCAGTTATGCGACAAAGGAGCTGTGCGGCCAGGCGCGAACTAAGAAGCCGTGTCCGAGCCGAGTCAGATCCAAGGCCAGTTTCAGGCCTTGCATTGATGCAGTTACCCAGAGGGTTACGGTTGCTACTGTATGACCAGGACGCAGCGCAGTGTTCCGGTGGGTCCACCCCACCAAAAGGCCCGGCCTGCAAGGGCGGGGCGCGAAAAGAACACGGTGCAGCGGGGAGTGGGCGAGTCTGGCAAAGCTCGCAAAACCTCCTCCTTGGGGCGGCGCGTAAAACCGCGTCACCCAACTGCAAGTCGAACGCAACCTGAGAGGTAAGAGGTCAGACCCGTTCCATAGGGCCAACGCCCGGCCAAAAGCCGGGGCCGTCCTTGTGGCAAGGTGCTGGTGCGAAACGCAGACGTTGCAGGCGTGCCAACACCCGTCCGGCGAGTTAACCATCGGCAGATGGAACCGAACCGGGCGAAGAGGCCTCACTCGAAAGATTCCGGCTCTGAAAAGACCGGGACGGTCCCGCTATGAGACCGACAGCATCGCATGCCGCGGTGAGTAGCGTCGGGAAGCACACGGCCCGCGAAAGCGAGGCGCCCAATGCTGTGCGAATGGGGAAGAGTGCGTGGCGAGCACCCACCCCCGATTTTGGCCCGGGCACCGCAAGGTGCCCGGGCCTCTATCTTTTCAGGAATCACCCCTTTGTCAGCGCGCTGGGCCCAACTTAATGCCCGGAACCGGCTTTTGCCACGACCCCGCGCGCTGACCGTGAGGGGGTTAGGTCAATACCGAGACCTGGTATCCAGGCAAGGAATGGCGGGGCAAAAATCCGCGCCCCTTCCTTCTTGCCATGCGGGAATTGGCGTCGCAAGTTGGGCCTCTTTTTCCAACTTTCACCGCCTCCGTGCCCATGAACCAGAACATCCGTAATATCGCCATTATTGCCCACGTCGACCACGGCAAGACCACCCTCGTCGACAAATTACTCAAGGAAGGCGGCGTCTATCGCGCCAATCAACGCGTGGAGGAACGCGCCATGGACTCCATGGACCTCGAGAAGGAGAAGGGCATCACCATCAAGGCCAAGAACACGTCCGTCCACTGGAAGGACAAGATCATCAACATCGTCGACACCCCCGGCCACGCCGACTTCGGCGGCGAAGTGGAACGCGCACTCCGCATGGTGGACGGCGTTTTGCTCGTGATTGACGCCTACGACGGGCCGCAGGCCCAGACCCGCTTCGTGCTCCGCAAGGCCCTCGCCCACGGCCTCAAGGTCGTGCTGGTCATCAACAAGATCGACCGTGAAAACGCCGAACCGGCCAAGATGTACGACAAGGTGCTCGAACTCCTTATGGAGCTCAACGCCTCCGAGGAGCAGTTCGACGCCCCGGTTGTTTACGGCTCAGGTCGCGACGGTTACATGATGTATCACCTCGGTGAGGAAAAGAAGGACATGTCGTCCCTCTTCCAGACCATCCTCGATCATATCCCGCCGCCGTTCGCCAAGCCGAACGAGCCCTTCCACATGCTCGTGTCCAACATCGATTGGAGCGACTACGTCGGCCGCATCGCGGTCGGCAAGATCCTCGGCGGCACGGCCAACATCGGCGACACGGTGTTCATCGTGCGCCATTCTGACGGCAAGCGCATCCGGGCCAAGATCACCAAGGTCTTCGAGTTCACTGGGCTCGGCACCCGCGAGACCGAGTCCGCCGTCGCCGGCAACATCGTCGGCCTCTCCGGTTTCGAGGACATTGACATCGGCGACACCCTGACCGCCGATGAGGCCGGCCACGCCCTCCCCTTCACCCAGATCGACCCGCCGACCCTCGAGATGCAGTTCTGCGTCAACGACGGCCCGC
>JBAXWQ010000387.1:0-2002 GCA_037128315.1 Opitutia bacterium
AGCCCTTGACGATGGAGTGCGTGTAGAAGGGCGCCCAGCGGTTCACCATCCGTTGCTCGCCCTGACCTTGGACAAGGAATGGCCAGAGATAGCGTTGCTCATTGTAACGAAAGGGCTCGGTGCGCCGGGTGTAACCAAAAAACGGCCAGGCATACGTTTCGCTGATATAGCCGGGGCCGGTATCGCGGGCATAAAACGGTAGCACGCCAAGCTTTACCTGGGGCACCGGAGCGGAAATATTATTCGCATCACGGTAGACCAGGGGCCAGAGCAGGAAACGATCGTCGTAGTCGCCGGCTCGACCCTTGTGGCCAAAGAGGGGCCAGAATTCAAAGCCCTGATGCCCGCCGCCATCGATAAAACGGAAGAGGGGCCAGAGGATATGCGTTGTCTGCTTCTGGTCCGTCTCGACATGGGAATAGAGGGGGAAGAGGACAAATTGAATCCGGCCTTTGCCCAGGCGGCGCTGGATGGTGCCAACGAAAGGAAAGAAGGCGCGGTAGCTTTCACCCGGTTCGGTGGTCGTGCGCGAAAAATAAAACGGCCAGATATCGAAGTTGCTGGCGGGGTATTGGCCGGTATCTGCCACTTCGCGGGAGTTGATGAGCGAGAGAAAGCTGAAGTACCGGTAGTTCGGCTCTTTTTGCCACGTGAAGAACGGGTAGAGCAGCTGAGAGGTCTCTTGCGGCCCCTTAATGGTATGCTGGTAAAGGGGGCGGAAGCCCACCCGGCGGGTGCCATCGGGTTGGTTGTCTTCGAAAAACAAGGGGCCAAGGTATTCTCCGGCGGTGACGGTTTCGCTTGCGTCCACCTGTTGCACGGAAAATGGCCAAATATTCCTTTCTTCCGCACGTGCGGCAGCCCCTGCGATTAACGCAGCAAGGATGGCCCCAATGATGGGCCGGACGGACATGCTTGGTGGATGGTAAGGCATTGCCTTTGTACGCGGTGCGGCCAATGAGGAGGTCGGCCTCAAGGCTGCAGAGAATGACGTAAATCGCCCCCTTAAGTCGCGCAAATGCTATTACAACCGCAACCAGTAAAAAGTGTTCCATCTATTGTGCCAGAATGGGATACCAAATTGGCTAAAGGGTGTTGGGGAAAAGGGGAGCGGCCATGCGGATAACCGGCGGACAGGCCCGGGGGATTCCCTTGCATCTGCCGAAAGGCGATGCCGTCCGGCCGGCAACGGATGCCTTGCGGCAGGCGGTCTTCTCCAGTCTCGCGTTGCGGGTGCCAGGATCGACCTTTTTGGATTTGTTTGCGGGCAGCGGGGCTTATGGGCTTGAGGCGTTGAGCCGCGGGGCCGCCGGTGGAACCTGGGTGGAGAAAAACGCCCGGACGGCGTCATTCATCCACCAAAACATCACGGCGGTCTGCAAGAGTCTGGGCCGGGACAGCGGAAACCTGCAAGTTATCACGGCTGATGCCACGAGCGTTTCGTGGGGTCCGCCGGCCGATTTGGTATTCATCGATCCACCCTATGAGATCATTCGCGAGGTCGCGCCGCGATTGTTCGAGCGGCTGGCGGTATTCGTGGCCGGGCAGCCGGAGGCACTCGTCGTTTTCGAGATGCCGGGCGAAATCGAACTCGCGCCGGTGGGTTGGACCTGCGTGAAGCGGATCGGCAAAGGCGCGCGGCAGCCGACAGCGTGCGTGTTCAGAGCCAACCCAGCCGGGATTTGAGCAGGGCCACAGCCACCAGGCAGGCGGTTTCGGTTCGCAGTACGCGGGTTCCCAGATGGACCAGGGCAAAGCCATGGTCCCGCAGCCAGTCGCGTTCGGCGGCCGACCAGCCGCGTTCGGCGCCAAGGGCGAGGGCGACTGGTGCTGTGGAAATCAGGGGGCTGGTGGCAAGACCTGCCGTGGCTTCGTAATTATCGAGGGCCAAGCGGCTGGCACCGGGCGGCAGGGCCGCGACGGCTTCGGCGAGCGACCGGCCATGGGTGATTTCCGGCAGGCGGGTGCAAAAGGCCTGGGCCGCGCCGTGGATGGCCTGGGT
>JBAXWQ010000388.1:0-1986 GCA_037128315.1 Opitutia bacterium
CATCTACATTTCCCTGGATGAAAATGCCGTGGTGGACTTCCGCCTCACCTCCGAAGTGGTGACGCTGGAAACCTTCAAGGTGAGCGCGAGCAAGGACTCGACTTTTGATTCCGGCAAGATGGGCACCTCCACCTCGCTGACGGCCCAGGACATCTCCAATACGGCTTCGGTTCGCCGTAACATTCAGGACCTGGCCAATCTTGATTCCCGCCTCTACCTGGGGTCCCTCGACCAGGGCGGACAGCTGAGCGCGGCCGGCCAGAATTTCCGCTTCAATTCGCTCCTGATCGACGGCGTCAAGGCCGACGACACGTTTGGTTTGAACAGCAACGGTTTCTCTTCGCTCCGCAGCCCCATCCCGCCCGATGCCATGGAGGCCCTGAAGGTTGACCTTTCCCCCTATGACACCCGGTACGCCGGTTTCACGGGCGCCCTGCTCAACGCGGTCGTCAAGTCCGGCACCAACGAGATGCACGGCACCCTCTACCACGAGCGCACCGATGCGGACTGGCGCGCGGCGAACCCGGTGACCAAGGTTGCCGAGTACTTTAAGGAGCGCGTTTACGGGCTCACGCTCGGCGGCCCCATCATCAAGGATAAACTTTTCTTCTTCGTAGCCTATGATGATTTCCACCGCACCTCGGCTCCGCCCCAGGCCAACTTCGTTCCCGACCCGACTCAGCTCGCCGCCATCCTCGCGAAGGCCCAGTCCTATGGCTATAACGCGGGCAATCTGAGCGCCAGCAACTCCTCGGTGCAGCGCACGTTCATCGGAAAGCTCGACTGGAACATTTCGCCGATCCACCGCGCTTCGTTCACCTACCGCAAGAATTACGGTCACGACACCGTGTTCGCGAATTACACGAGCAGCACCTCCACCTCGCTGAGCAACTTCTGGTACCAGCAGCCCCGTAACACGGACTCCTATAACGCCCAGTTCAACAGCCAGTGGACGCCTGACTTCCGGACGGAAGTCGACCTCTCCTACACCCGCTTCAACGGTTCGCCTGCCAACAACGGCGCCGCGTTCCCGCAGGTGCTGGTCAACGGTCTCACCGGTACCCGTCTGGACACGGGCGCGACCATCACCAACGGTGGCGTGGTGTTCGGCACGGAATCGTCCCGGCAGCTCAATCAAATCATCACCAAGGACACCGTCGGCAAAGTCATCGCGGAATACTCCCTGGGCAGCCACACGCTCCAAGCTGGCGCGGAGTCGGATTCGACGAAGTATAACAATGCCTTCATCCAGTACACGGACGGTTATTACACGTTCGCCAATCTGGCCAACTGGCAGGCCGGTACTCCCCCCAGCGCCTACCAGCTCGCCAAGCCCTACCCGGGGTACTCGATCAACGACGCCATCGCCCGCTGGAAGTATGATGCCTACGGCCTCTTCCTGCAGGACACATACCGCGTCAACAACCAGCTGATGCTCTTGCTGGGCGTCCGCTACGATTATCCGCACATCGGTTCGCGTCCCCCGGTTGCGACCGGTTTCGCGACCGCGGGCTTCACCCGTCCGAATGGTGCGCCGGTCACGGATAACACCACGACCAATAACGGCAACAGCACGACCGCCCCGCGGCTCGGCTTTACCTACAAGTTCAACACCGAGCGCAAGACCCAGCTGCGCGGTGGCTACGGACTGTTCCAGGGCAAGAACCCGGCCGTGTGGATTTCGAACGCCTACTCGAACGCCGGCTCGGTCGCCAATGCGACGGCCCTGTCTGGTGACCTGCCGGGCATCGTCTTCAATCCGAACGTCACTACCCAGCCGGTCCCGGGCGGCGCCCTCGGCAGCCCCAACATCAACATCACGGATCCCAAGTTCAAGCAGCCGGCCCTGTGGAAGGGTAACTTGGCGATTGAGCACCAGCTGCCGTGGTGGGGCATCACGGGCTCGCTTGAGGCTTACCACTGGACCGTGGACCAGGGTATCAACACGGAATTCCTCAACTACAAGATTGCGACAGACGGTGATGG
>JBAXWQ010000389.1:0-1969 GCA_037128315.1 Opitutia bacterium
TTCTGCGCCACTACCGCCATGCACGGAGCCAATGCCCCAGTGGGTAAGACCGATTGGAAGCCACTGTCCGGCAAGCAGGTACTCATCTGGCCTGATCGCGACAAGTCTGGCTTGGCCTATGCCGAAAACGCTGCCCAAGCCGCGCTGGCTGCGGGCGCTGCGTCCTGTTCCATTCTCATGCCCCCGGAAGACAAACCCGAGGGCTGGGACGCCGCCGATGCCCTAGCCGAAACACTGGTTGAGCACGCGGATTATGATCCTCCGCCGTTTGATGTTGCGGGTTATATCCTATCCGGGAAACGCATGCCTGTGGAAAAACCAGCTGAGAAGGAAAAATTACCGGATCTGCTCACCGGCGTGGATTGGGCCACGGAGGACGGGTTAGCCACTGCCTTCACCCGCCATTACAGCACGGACTGGCGCTACTGCGCTCAATGGGGCCAATGGCTGGTGTGGACCGGCGCAAGATGGAACCCCGATCAGATGCTGTTTGTCTTTCATCAGGTTCGAGGGGTCTGTCGCACCGCCTCACGCCTGGCCACGGAAAGTCCGAAGCTGAAGTCCAAACTCGCCAGTTCGTCAACCATCTCCGCCGTCGAGAGGATCACGAGAACCGATCCCCTACACGCCGCCAGCGTCGAGGAATGGGATGCCGATTCCATGCTGCTCAATACGCCCGTTGGTGTGCTCGACCTGCGCACCGGCATGCTTCGCGAACACAACCGTCAGCACCGGATCACCAAAGTGACGGCAGCCTCCCCACAAGGTTCTTGTCCGCTCTGGCTAACCTTCCTGACCGATGTCACCGGCGGAGATAAAGAGCTAATCGCCTACCTGCAACGGGTGGCGGGCTACTGTCTCAGCGGCATCACCAGCGAACATGCCCTGTTTTTCCTCTATGGCACCGGCGGCAACGGCAAATCGGTGTTCGTGAACACCCTGTTCACCATCTTGGGGGACTATGCGGCCAACGCGCCCATGGAAACCTTCATGGAAACCCGTACCGAACGCCACCCCACCGACCTGGCCGGACTGCGGGGCGCACGCCTGGTGACCGCTACTGAAACCGAGCAGGGCCGTCGCTGGAACGAAGCCAAGATCAAGGAAATCACCGGCGGCGACCGAGTCACTGCCCGCTTCATGCGCCAGGATTATTTCACTTATCTGCCTCAGTTCAAGCTGGTGATCTCCGGCAATCACAGACCTTCGATCCGTAATGTCGACGAGGCGATGAAGCGCCGCCTCCACCTGGTGCCCTTTACCGTCAACATCCCCCAATCCCAACAGGACCGGCAGTTGCCTACCAAGTTGCTGAATGAAAGAGACGGCATTCTCGCCTGGGCACTGGCGGGATGTCTTGCCTGGCAGCGGGAAGGGCTGAAACCACCGGAATCCGTTCAGCAGGCCACGGCGGAGTATTTCGAGGCCGAGGATGCCATCGGCCGATGGATGGACGAACGCTGTGTCAAAAATTCCAGCATGACGGCTATGAGCATTGATCTCTTCAACAACTGGAAATCTTGGGGTGAAGCCAACGGCGAGTTTGTTGGATCGCAAAAAAGATTCGCCGAACTTTTGCTGAACAAAGGCCTGCAAAAATGGCGCAATCCCTTTGGGGGACGGGGTTTCAGGGGTATTGGTCTAAAGGAAACATCACCCCCGTCCTACCCATAGACCGGCAATTTTATCCCTCTGTTCGACACGCATCTGACACATCTGACATGGTTGCTAGATTATCGCCCCTATAGCTATAGGAGAAGTTAACCAGCAACCATGTCAGATGTGTCAGAAGCCCCAAAAATCAGGAGTTGATGACCATGACAACCACCCTACTTACCCTCGATTTAGGCACTCACACCGGCTGGGCACTCTCTCACGAAGGCCATATTCACAGCGGGGTGGAGCATTTTGTTCCCCGCCGGTTCGAAGGCGGCGGGATGCGCTTTGTCCACTTTGTCCGCTGGCTCAA
>JBAXWQ010000039.1:0-17848 GCA_037128315.1 Opitutia bacterium
CGGGGGGCAGGTTCGAGATTCATAGATGATTCGCGCGCACGCTGTTTTCCACCGGGGTGGCTGTTTTCTCAAGGCTAAAGCAGGGGATCCGGGCCCCGAAGAACCTTGAGCCGCGGCGGGTGGGCGCCATGCTGCGGTCTCAATCCATGAACTTTTCCCACTTCGTGCGGATTGATCGGGAGCGCCGCGGCACCGAGCAGCATTTCGTGGTGCATACCCAGGACCCGAAGTTCACCCTGGAACTGACGCCCGACCGGGAGGCGCCCGACCGGATCGGGCAGGGCATCATCAAGCGCATCTGCGTCCCGAATTCCTGGGCGGGCGATTACGGTCAGTACGGGAAAATGCTGGAGGCGGCGCAGGAATTTTTCGCGCAGTCGCACTCGTCGGGCTCTTCTCTTCATCGGTAGGGTTGCTGGATAGCGGCCGGCTTGTTTCGTAGCGACAGGCGTCCCTGCCTGTCGGGTTCGAATGCTTAACAGCAAACCCCACAGGCACGGAGGCCTGTGGCTACAAAGTTTCCGCTGAACTCCGTAGCGACCGGAGTCCCGGGCTCTCAGGCATTGGGATTCGCACTCGGCCGTCCCTCACTTCATCAGCTGCCGCCACGACATGCCGAGCAGCGAGATGAGCATGCCGATGCGGATGGAGCCCTCGAAGGTCAGCACGACGAGCACCCATTTGAGCCCGCAGGCGCTGCGCAGGGTCCGGCCGACGACGGTTACCAGCAGCAACACGACACCCTGGGCGCGGCCGACGGGATGCAGCAGCAGGGTGAACATCCAGGAGAAATATACGATAAGCCCGCTCGCCCAGGTCGCCGCCATCCAGCCGGGCATGGGCAGCTCCCGCGGATCGGCGTTCAACCGGATCTGCTTGATGCCCATGTAGCGCTCACTGACCACGAGCTGCCAGAGCTCAAAGGCCAGAAACAGCGGGGCGAGCAGGGCGAAGGGATTCACGGGGTGGCGACGGGGCTGATCATTTGCCGCCGTACCAGACGCCGCGGCGCCAGTTGTGGCGGTGCAGTTTATCCAGCAGCGCGGTCGGCATGGCCGGCAGGTCGCTGACCCCGCAGTTGGCGTCGGCCTGGGCGACCGTCCGGATGCCGGGGATCACGGTCGAGACTGCCGGATGAGCGAGGACAAATTTCAGGGCCGCCTGCGGCATCGTGTAGCCGGTGCCGGCAAGGTCCTGCTTGATCTCGTCGGCATGGGCCACGGCGCGGGCAAGCCGGTCGCCCGCGAAATATCCGGCGCGGAAATCATCGGCGGAGAATTTTGTCTCCGCGGTGAACTTGCCCGTGAGCACGCCTTCGTCAAAGGCGACGCGCACGATGATGCCGACGCCGCATTCCCGGGCGACGTCGAGCAGCTCGGCGGCCGGCTCCTGGTCGAAGAGATTGTAGATGACCTGCACCGCGTCGACCCAGCCGCCGCGCATCAGGTCGATCACGCTGTTCTGATCAAATTCCGGGGTGGAGACGCCGATGAGTCCAATCTGGCCTTCGCGCTGGAGCTGGCGGAGAACTTTGAAGGGAGTGGGCTGGCGGTTCCAAGCCCGGGTCCAAGTGTGCAACTGGAGCAGATCGAGCCGGGTCGTGCCGAGGTTGGCCAGACGGGTGGCGATATTCTCCCGGAGGTACTTCTCCGCATACCGCTCGTCGGCCCGGCAATAAGGGGAAGGGGGCCAGATGCCGGGGGCGGGCGGGGTTTTCGTGGCGACGAAGACCTTTTCCTTTTTGCCGGCCGCGCTTCGCTCCCGGAGCACTTGGCCGATCAGCCGCTCGCTCCGGCCGTCGCCGTAGCCGGCGGCGGTGTCGATGAAATTGACGCCGAGATCCAGCGCCCGGTGCAGCGCGGCCAGGGAGTCGGTGTCAGTCTGCGCGCCCCACGAGCCGCCGATGGCCCAGGCGCCAAAGCCGATCTCTGAGCATTGATAGGGATGTTTGCCGAAGGGACGGAGTTTCATGATGAAGGGAAGGAGGAGGGATCAATTTTTATCGCCGGCGGTGAAGTCAACCCAGGCCTGGGCGGGGCGGCTTTGCAAGATGCCTTCCATCCAATCGAACTGCGGATGGTCCTCCAGGAATTTTTTGGCGTCGAAGCCCACGCCGTCGGCTGAGCCCCAGCGCGCCGCAAAGCTCAGCTTCCGCGCCATCGCGGTGTCGACCACCTTCGCGTCCGTGGTGCCGCCCGGGCTGAACGGGATCCGGGTCGGATTGCTCAACTGCGCCGAGAGATCGCCGCGAGCGTTGAGGCCCAGCGCGGAAGGTTCGCTCCCGGTCTGGTAGCAGGTGTCGACACAGTCGGCCTCAAACTCCTTGGCCTTGGCGAGGTCGATCTGGCCCGCATGCTCCTTCATCAGCTGCTTCCACCTGACGCGCCGGGCGACGGGCGAGAGGCGGATGTCGGTGTCGTGCATGTCGGTCTCGAGCCGGAGGATCTTGAGGTTCTCGGCAATGTTGGAGCCGAGGTAGTAGCCATCCTTCGTGCGCTCGAAGCCGGTGTACTTGAGCCCCTGCTCGAGCCGGGCGATTTCCTTGGTGTTGATGTCGCCGATGAGCCAGGCGTTGGCGTAGCCGCCGTTGTTGCCCTTGCGCATGATGGCGCACCACTCGTCGATGCCGGTGGCGTCCTGCGTGGCGCGGCGCATCCGGATGAACTCCGGGATGCCCTTCTCGCTGAAGCCGTGGAAATTCCCGATCGTGGTCTCGGAGCCGACCAGCCCGGCGTCGGTGACGAAGAAGTCCGTGCCGCTGTGGATGAACCCGGCCTGGGTCTGCATCAAAATGCGGTGGCCCTTGGCCGGGACGAGGTCGAGGACGACGTTGTAAATCGCCAGCGTGTACCCCGACATGGTGTTGTGGGCGAGCACCACGCCGCCGTCCTTGGTCATCCTGCCGGTGGCGATGAAGGAGGAGCACGACTCCTTCGGGGTGGTGACGATGTTGGCGCTGCCCTCGATTTTCTTCGCCGCCTCCGGCCACCAGTAGCCGGTGGTCTCGATGGAGGCGTTGTAGGCCAGGATGTCGTCGTAGGTGGTCGGCACCCCGGCCGCCTTCATGCCCTCGACGATGCCGGTCATCTCGGCTCGATTCTCGGTGTCGACCCCGCGGCTGATGAAGCCGTTGGTCTGCTGCTTGAGCCAGGCCCAGTCAAAGCTGCTGTCGTGCTCCCACTGGGCGGCCGTGACACGGATGGCCTCGGCGATTTCCTTCGCCAGCAGGTAGCCGTGCTGGAAACCGCGTTCGCGCGGCCCGCCTTCGACGTGGAGGTAGATCCAGCCTGCCTTTTCATGGCGGTGGCCCCGGGCCAGCCATTGGGTCTGCTCTGGACTCAGGGTGGCGGCGGCGCTGGCGAACGGGGCGACGAGCAAGAGGACCAAGCCTAACCGCAGAGTGGATTTGATCATGCCCATGGCTACCGGGCGGAATGCGCGCGGCCAATGGAAAAGTGGGAGGCCGCCGCTGTCGGCTAGCGCAACCAGCCATGTTCGAGTAGGGGCGAGATGCTACTCTACCTATGCCGCGTGCGCCACACCCCGCCCTGCGGGCACCCCTCTCGAGAGGGGATTTTAGCTGGGTCCCCTCTTGAGAGGGCCTCGGCGTGAGCTCGGCCGAACGGGTGGCGCAAAGCGCCGGGGTGTGTTGTCTTGATCCGTTCGATCTCAATACCCGGCGGCCTTTGCGTCCATCCGGCGCGGATCGGGCGCGCCGAGGCGCAGGCCGGTCACGGGGTCGATCGCGATGGATTCGCCATCGCCTTGGTAGGCGCCCTCGTAGGAGGTGCGTTCCTTGAGGTTCTGGCCGCGCGCCTTGAGGGCGGCGGCGGTGTCGGCACTGAGGCCGGAGCGCTCATAGGCAATCACGTCGGGCAGCCACTGGTGGTTGATCCGGGGCGCCTCTACCGCCTGCTGCACGGGCATGCCGAAATCGATGAAGTTGGTGATGATCTGGAAGACGGTGTTGATGATCGTGGGGCCGCCGGGTGAGCCCGTGACCAGCACCACCTTCTTGTCCTTGAGCACGAAGGTGGGGGTCATCGAGGAAAGCGGGCGTTTGCCAGGCACAATGGCGTTGGCTTCGCCTTGGATGAGGCCGTAGGCGTTGGGCACACCGACGAGCGAGGTGAAGTCGTCCATTTCGTTGTTCATGAGGATGCCGGTGCCGGGAATAGTCACCCCGGAGCCGTAGGCACCATTGAGCGTGTAGGTGTTCGCAACGGCGTTGCCCTCGGCATCGACCACGGAGTAATGCGTCGTCTCGGTCGACTCAGCCGGGGCGGTCGCGACAAACTGGCCGAGGCCGGGTTTCACCGCCGCGGACGGGGTCGCGTGGTCGGGCGAGAAGTCCGTCATCCGGCCTTGAATGTAGGCGGGGTCGAGGAGCTGGGCGACGGGGACCTTGATGAAGCCGGGGTCGCCCAGATACTCGGCGCGATCGCGGAAGGCGCGCTTCATCACCTCGGCAAAGAGGTGGTATTTGGCGGACGAGCTGGCGCCCATCCCGGCCACATCAAAGGGCGTGAGCATGCCAAACATCTGGAGCAGGGCGATGCCCCCGGAGCTCGGCGGCGGCATCGTGACGATTTCGTAGCCCCGGTAGCTGCCGCGGATCGGCGTCCGTTCCACCACCCGGTAGGCGGCGAGGTCGGCCAGGGTGATGTTCCCGCCGTGCTGGGTCATGGCCGCGGCGATGCGCCGGGCGGTCTCGCCCTCGTAGAATTCCCGCGGGCCGTTTTTCTGCAGCCGGGCGAAGGTCTCGCCCAGGTCGGATTGCACCCATTTTTCCCCGTTGGCGAGAAAGGCCCCGTCCTTCAGGTAGATTTTTTTCGATTCATCGAACTGGCCGAGCAGTTTCGCGAACATGCGCAGGCTGGCGGCGGTCCATTGCGAAACGACATGGCCCTCGGCCGCGAGCCGGCGGGCGGGTTCGACGACGTCGGCCCACGTGACCTTCCCTGATCCGTATTTCTGCTGGGCGAGGGCGAAGCCGGCGATGGAGCCGGGGACGCCGCTGGCTTTCCAGCCGACCGTGGAGGATCCGGCACCCTGCACCAGTTTGCCGTCGGCCCCGACATACATGTTCTTGGTCGCGGCCGCCGGCGCGGCCTCGCGGTAGTCGATGACCAGATCCCGGCCATCCGCCAGATGGATCAGCATGAAACCGCCGCCGCCGATGTTGCCCGCGAACGGAAATGTGACGGTCAGGGCCAGGCCGGTCGCGACGGCGGCGTCGACGGCGTTGCCGCCCTTGCGGAGGATTTCCAGGCCGGCGTCGGAGGCGTAGCTGCTGCAGGAAACCACCAGGCCATGCGGGGCCTCGACGGCGATGCGCTGCGCGAGCAGGGGAAGGGGGGCAGTCAGAACCAACGCGATACCCAACAGATATGACACCAAGCGGGGCGGGGTTTGCATGGTTTCATCTTTTCCCCAAAACGGGGCGGTCCACAAGATGTAAAAATCCGAGCTGTCATAGATCAGATTAGTCCTTGTTACGGTACGCATCCTGCCTACGGTGCGCCCAACGCTCACCGCCTGTTGTCAGGTGGGGGGCGCCCAACCCACCCATAATGAACTACGAGAACTCTGCTTCTCAGGCTTCGCCTTTGGCGAGCCTGCGGCGGATGCGCTACGCTGCGCTATTCGCCTTTTTGTCCACCGTCACCGCCAGCTTCGCCCAAGTGGCGCCGGACGCTCCCAAGGAAAAGGCCCTGGAACTCACCACGTACATCGCCACGGGTTCCCGCTTCAATGACCGCACGGTGACGCAATCGCCGGTCCCGATCGACGTGATCAGCGGACTCGAGCTGAAGCAGGGCGGTTACAACGAGACCTCCCAGATGCTCCAGGCGAACATCCCGTCGTTTAACTTTCCCCGGCCCTCGCTGACGGACGGCACGGATCACATCCGCCCCGCCACGTTGCGCGGCCTGGCGCCCGACCAGACCCTCGTGCTGATCAACGGCAAGCGCCGCCACACCAGCGCGCTGGTCAACCTCAACGGCTCCATCGGCCGCGGCTCGGTGTCCACCGACTTCAACGCCATTCCGGCGGCGATGATCGAGCGCATCGAGGTGCTGCGCGACGGCGCTTCCGCCCAATACGGTTCCGACGCCATCGCGGGCGTCATCAACGTCATGCTCCGCAAGGACGCCGGCTGGGGCTTCACCCTGGGCTACGGTCAGACCAAGGAGGGTGACGGCCAGGATTGGAAGTTTGATGCCTTTGCCGGCACGAAACTCGGCGACAAGGGCTCCCTCTTTGTCGATCTCTATGTGCGCGACCACATGCCCACCAATCGCAGCCTCGCGGACACCCGCCAGCAGTACTTCGGCACCAACGCCACGACCGGCGCCCTGACATCCTTCTCGGGCAACTATGGCTCGGGCACCGGCCTGAGCCCGTCCAACGGCGTGCTTGATCCCCGTGAGGCCACAGTTAAGCGGGTCAACCACCGCTTTGGCGACCCCATGACCAAGGACAAGGGGTTTTGGCTGAACGGCGAATACCCGATCGCGGACAACGTCGACCTCTACTTTTTCGGCGGCAACAGCATCCGTCACGCCAATGGCGCGGGCTTCGCCCGCCGCGCCGGCGACGACCGCACCATCCGCTCCATCTGGCCGAACGGATTCCTGCCCTACATTGATTCGGTGGTCGAGGACTTGTCCTTCGGCGGCGGCGTCAAGGGCAAGCAGAGCAACTGGAATTACGACCTGAGCACGACCTACGGCACCAACAAGCTGGACTACCGCACGTCGAATTCGGCCAACGTCACCCTCGGCAGTTCCAGCCCGACCGCCTTCTATGACGGTCAGCTGAAGTTCAACCAGTGGACGACCAACCTCGACCTGAGCACGACCTTCAATGCCGGTCTGGCCACGCCCCTGAAGTTTGCCACCGGGGCCGAGTTCCGCTCCGAGGAATACACCATCGGCGCCGGCGAGCCGGACTCCTACCGCAACGGCGGCGTCAAGATCCTCGATGGCCCGAGCACCGGCGCCCTGGCCGCCGTGGGCGCCCAGGTGTTTCCCGGCTTCAAGCCGTCGGATGCCGGTGCGCACTCGCGTGACGCCAAGTCCCTCTATGTGGACTTCGAGCAAAACCTCACCGACCGCTGGCTGGTTTCCCTGGCCGCTCGTCTGGAGGATTACAGCGACTTCGGCAACGACAACACGGTCAAGTTCGCCACCCGCGTGGAGCTGACGGACGAGTTTGCCTTCCGCGGTTCGGTCAGCACCGGTTTCCGCGCCCCGCATCTGGCCCAGGAATGGTTCAGCGCCACCTCCACCAACTTCATCGGGGGCGTGCCATTCGACATCTTGACCTTCCCCGTCAATAATCCCGCCGCGATCGCGCTGGGCGCCGGCCCCCTGAAGCCCGAGAAATCCACCAACTACAGCGGTGGCATAGTGTGGAGTCCGAAGAACTCTGCCTTCTCGGGTTCCGTCGATTTTTATAACATCGAGATCAAGGATCGCATTGTCCTGTCGTCCAACTTCACGGGTCAGGCCATCATCAACCTGCTCGCCACCCAGGGCATCACCGGCGTCGGCGGCGGCCGTTACTTCACCAACGCCGTGGACACCACGACGAAGGGAATCGACGTCAGCGGCCGGTATGTCCTGAAGACAAAAGACCTGGGCAAGTTCACCTTCACCGGTGGCTTCAACCACAACACGACGAAGGCCGACCGCGTCAAGCAGGCGCCGGCCAACCTGGCGGCCATCACGACGACGCCGTTGTTCGATCTGACGGAGACCATCCGCCTGGAGCGCGGCCAGCCGCGCGACAACATCAACCTCTCGGCCAACTGGGAAATCGGCAAGTTCTCGGTTCTCTTCCGCGAAGTGCGCTACGGTGAGGTTTCCCTGGTGGCCCTGACGAGTGCGACCCAGGCTCAGGTTGACGCCCTGCTCCCTGGTTATGATGTGGAGTTCGCCCCCGCCGTTCCCGGCTCCGTGGGCGGGACCACGACGAACCGGCAGGTCATCCAGACCTTCGGAGCCAAGTGGCTCAGCGACTTGGATGTCACCTACCACTTCACCAAGAACATTACCGTCTCCCTCGGCGTGAACAACCTGTTCGATGTCTATCCCGACCAGAACATTCGCTCGAAGGTGGTCAATGGCGTGGCCTTCAACGGGACCGACAACGTCGGCATCTTCCCGTACAACAGCATCTCGCCGTTCGGCTTCAACGGGGCGTTCTATTACTCCAAGCTGAGCGTGAAATTCTAAGGCGGGAATTTCGGCACTTTTCCCTCAGGCGCGGGCTGCAAGGCCCGCGCCTTTTTTTGCGGCTTGCGTAGCGACAGGCGTCCCTGCCTGTCGGGTTCGTCACTCCTGACCGCAGGCACGGAGGCCTGCGGCTACGCCGGCCACGCCGACCCCGGCGGGCCGAAGCGGGTGCCGGCGGGGAAGGGCAGGTCGAAGTGCGCGGCGAGCACTTCCAGCAATTCCTCGGCCGTGGCGATATCCCGCCGCTCCAGGACTTCCGCCCCGCGGCGCACCACGTACTCCCGGTTGAGGATCGCCCGGCGGGTGCCGTCGGGGCCGGCGCGGGCCACCATCAGGTTTTGGCGGAATTTCGACTCCGGATTCGTGCTCGTCCACCAGTTGGCCAGCTCGCGGTCGATGGGCGGCATCTCTTCGCCGGTGAACTCGCAGACGTCCGCCCACTCCGCGCCCATTTTCACCTGATGAAAAAAACGTCCATCCACGCGCACAATGCGGCGGAGGTCATGCGGCGTTGCCTGTTCGATGTCCTCAACGAAACGCAGGGCTGAGGTCAGCGAGGCGCTCCCGACGCCGGCGTCCACGATCCAGGGCTCGCCGGCGAGCTCGACCCGTACGAAGAGATGCGTCCGGGGCGGGATGAAGTCGCGCGGGCGCTGGAGCCGGACGCGGGCCGAGATCGGCCGGACCGTGTAGCCGAGGGCCGCGAGTACGTGCAGCAGCAGCCCGTTTTGCTGGAAGCAATAGCCGCCGCGCCGGGCTTGCACGAGTTGCTGCTCGAGGGCGGCGGGTTCGAGCTTGATCGCCCGGTTGAGCAGCACGTCGAGATTTTCGAAGGGAATCGCCGCCGCATGGTGTCCGGCGATGGCGTGCAGGGTCGCCAGCGTTGGCTCCCGCGAACCGGTGTAGCCGATCCGGGCGAAGTAGGCGTTGAGGCTGGGGGTGGTCATGTGGGCTGACTGTAGCGGCGCTCTATGAGCGCCGTTGTGATCATCGGCGGTCATAGACCGCCGCTACAGTTTTTTAACGCAGCGCGGCAATCCAGTCATTGATCACCTGCTCCAGCACGGCGAGGGGGACATTGCCGGTCTGCAGGACGAGGTTGTGGAATTTCTTGATCTCGAATTTCGGGCCCAGGGCCTGCTGCGCCTTGGCGCGCAGCTCGAGGATTTTCAACTGACCGACTTTGTACGAGCAGGCCTGGCCGGCGAACACGACATAGCGTTCGATTTCCGAGGCCTTGATGCCGTAGTCGATGGCCTGCTGGCGGGTCCATTTCTTGGTATGCAGGCCGGTGTCGACGACGAGGCGGCGGGCCCGGAAGAGCTCAGCGTTGAGCTGCCCGAGGCGGCCGACAATGTCGCCTTCGTACCAATTGTTTTCCACCGCCAGTTGCTCGGCGTAGAGCGCCCAGCCCTCGGCATAGGCGGAGCCGCCGCCGTAGATGCCGTCGCGCCGGTACCGCGGCAGGCCGTCGGTCTCGCGCTGGAGGGCGATCTGGAAGTGGTGGCCGGGAATCGCCTCGTGATAGACGAGCGTCCGCATGCCGGCCATTTCATACGGACCGGGGAGGGGCGCCCAGAACACGCCGGGCCTCGAGCCGTCCTTGGCCGGCCCGGTGTAGTGGGCGGCGGCAGTCTTCTCGGTGAAGGGCGGCTCGCGTTTCACGACACAGGGCGCCTTGGGGCGAACATCGAACACGGCCTCCGAGCGCTTGAGGGCATCGGCCAGGATTTCATCGTAGCGCTTGAGCAGGGTGGGGCGCGGATCGGGCTCGGCGGCGGGCTGCAGGTCCGCCTCGAGCTTGGCCATGCGGTCCTTGATGCTGCCGTCCTTGTAACCGAGCTGCTGGAGCAGGCCGTCCATGATCGGCTCGATGCGGGCGACTTCCCGGAGACCCAGCGCGTGGACTTCCTCGGGGGTCATGGTGGTAGTGGTGAAACGGCGCAGGGAGTTGGCGTAGGCCTGGTCCCCGCCGGGCAGGCGCCAGAAGCCGGCGTCACTTTTTGTGAGCGGGAGCTGGGCCTGCAGTAGGGCTTGGGCGCGGCGGAAGGCCGGGATGATTTGTCCGCCCACGGTTTTTTCCGCGGCGGCGACAAATACGGCGCGGTCTTCCGCCGTGACGTCCTTGAGCTTCGCGGCGCGCTCTTCGAGGGAGGCCACCAGGACATTCTTCGCCGGCGCATCGCTCAGGAAGCGCTCAAACTGACCGAGGGCGGATTGGGTGATGAAATCCGGCATCAGGAAACCGCGGGTGGCGGCGTCCGCAGCCTGCGCGATGCCCTCGTCCACCTGGGCCGCGACCAAGTCAAGGCGCACCAGGTAGTTTTCTATGTCACGGCGGTTGCGAATTGGGTGCGTCTGGCTGAGGAAGTTGACGAGGCTGACCTGCAGGCCGCCAAACTGGTTGAAGACAAAGTTGAAGTCGGCGAACGGCTCGGCGGCGATGATGCCGTTGAGCGACCACTCAATGACGGCAGCCGAGACGCGCTGGGTGGCATCGAGCTTGCTCCGGTCGAACCGAGCCAGTTCGGCCAGGGCCTTTTTCGCGGCGGCGACGCGGCTCGCGCGATATTCCTTGGTGATGGGCGTGAGCTGGCGGTCGAGGGCATCCTGCTCGGCGCCGGTGAAGTATTGGGTATAGGTGGCCGCAGTTGGGTTGGTGCGGATGCTGTCAGCGGCGAGCGCCTCCGCCCACGCATCGAAGGCGGGTTCGGCGGCGAGGAGGGACGAGGCGGTGACGGCGAAGGCAACGAGCAGGCGGAGGAGTTTCATGGGAGAGAAAGTCGCCTACGGAATACAAGGTATCCCGGGAAGGCTAGCCGAGAAATTCTAGGGAGCGTTTTCAAACTAGGTTTGTCATCCTGAGCGGAGCGAAGGATCCACGGCATCGAAGGCCATATCGCGAGCGAAAGCATGGATTCTTCACTTCGTTCAGAATGACAGATAATGGGGTTTGGCGAGTTTGGAGACACTCCCTCGTACCCGCGCATCAGGAAACGAATCGCGGGCGGCACACAGTATCCCGGGATGAGCCAGTGCCCACCGGGAATCGGTTCGGATTTGCATCGACCGGCGGCGGTCGAACCTCCCAGCATGCGCGCTGGTCTGTTTTGGCATCGAGTGGCGCGCTCGGTTGCGTGGTGCCCGGCTCGAGGCGCGGACCTTCCCTTATGCTTTCGCGTCTATCTACCCTTTCCGCCCGGCTCCTGCTGACCGGCCTGCTCGTCTGGCCGTCCGCAGGCGCGCTGGCGGCCAACCCGGCACCGGTCCCCACCAACCGACCCCCGAATCGGCTGATCCACGAGCGTTCGCTGTATCTGCGTCAGCATGCGGATAATCCGGTGGATTGGTATCCTTGGGGCGACGAGGCCTTCGCCCGGGCGAAAAAGGAGAACAAGCCCATCTTCCTCTCGATCGGCTACTCGACCTGCCATTGGTGTCACGTGATGGCGCAGGAATCCTTTTCCAACCCCGAGATCGCCCAGCTGCTCAACGAAAAATTCATCTGCATCAAAGTTGATCGGGAGGAGCGGCCCGACCTCGATCGCGTCTATCTGACCTTCGTGCAGGCCTCCACCGGCGGCGGTGGCTGGCCGATGTCCGTCTGGCTGACGCCGGACCTGAAGCCTTTCTTCGGCGGCACCTATTTCCCGCCCGAGGATCGCGACGGCCGGCCCGGCTTCAAGTCGATGCTGACGCGGCTGGCCACGCTCTGGTCAGAGCAACATGAGCAGGTGCTCCAGCAGTCCGACCAGATGCTCGCGGCCCTGGCCCACGGGGCCGAGGCGACGGCCAGTACCGGGGAACTGCCGCTCGCGGCCCTGCGGGACCGGGCGCTCGCCCAACTCCAGGAATCCTTCGACGCCGTGCACGGCGGCTTCGAGGGGGCGCCGAAGTTCCCCCTCCCCGTGAATCTGGAGTTTCTTTTTGATGTGGCGACAACGTCCGCCGACGCCGGACAACGCGAGGCATCGCTCCGCCTGGCGCTGTCGACCCTGCGGGCCATGGCCGCGGGTGGGATTCATGACCACCTGGGCGGCGGCTTCCATCGCTACGCGGTCGATGCGGCTTGGCGGGTGCCACATTTCGAGAAGATGCTCTACGATCAGGCCCAGCTGGCGAACGTCTACCTGACCGGCTGGCAACTCTCCGGCGATCCCGCATTGCACGACGCGGCGACGGACACCTTGGACTATGTCCGCCGCCAGTTGCTGGCCTCCGACGGCGGATTCTACACCGCCGAGGATGCCGATAGCGCCTTTGCGGCCGATCCCTCCGCCCACGGCGAAGGCGCGTTCTATGTCTGGACCGAAAAGGAAATCATTCAGCAGCTCGGGGCCGGGGACGCCGGCCTCTTTGCCTACGCCTATGGCGTGCTGCCCGACGGCAACGTCACCGGTGAATCCGCCGCCGAGCTCGCCCACCAGAATGTGCTCTATCGCGCCCACACCGACGCCGAGACGGCGACGCATTTCAAGCTGGATGAGCCGGCGCTCAAGTCCCGCCTGGCCGCGGCCCGGCAGAAACTGGTCGCGGCCCGCGCCATGCGTCCGCGCCCGCTCCGCGATGACAAGATTGTCACGGCCTGGAACGGCCTCGCGATTTCGGCTTTCGCCCGCGCCGCCCAGGTGGACGGCGATCCGCGCTGGGCCGAGACGGCCACGCAGGCGGCCGTCTGGTTGCAAGCCAAGATGTTTGATCCGGCCAGTGGTCGTCTCGCGCACAGTTATCGCGAGGGATCCCGGGATGAGCGCGGGTTTGTTGAGGATTACGCGTTTTTGATCCAGGGCTTGCTGGACCTGTACGAAACGAACTTCGAGGTCCGCTGGCTGGAGTGGGCCGGGCAGCTGCAGGAGACGCAGAACCGGCTGTTTGCGGATGAGGCCGGCGGCGGATATTTTGCCAATGCGGCCGGCGATGCGAGCGTGCTGCTCCGGCTCAAGGAAGAGAATGATGGGCCGGAACCCTCCGCCAATTCCATCGCGGTCCGAAACCTCGCCCGCCTCGGGGCGCTGCTGCATCAGGCGGACGGGCTCGCGCGGGCCCGGCGCTGCGCCCGCGCCTTTGGTCCCCAGTTGGAGCAGGCGCCACAGGCCATGCCGTTGCTGCTGGCCGCGGACGCATTGCTCGAGGGCTCGCCGCAGCAGATCCTCATCCAGGGCGAGCGCGCCTCGCCGGCGACCGCACGACTGCTCGCTGAGGTCTGGTCGCGGTATCTGCCGCGCCGTTCGCTGGTGCTGATCGATGCGGCGAGCCGTCCGTATTTTTCCGCCCGGGTGCCGCTGGTGGCGGACTTGCCCGCCGGGCTGGCCGGCGAGGCGACCGCCTATGTCTGCGAGAATTTTGTCTGCCAGTTGCCGACGCAGGATCCGGTGGTGCTGGCAAAATTACTGAGCCGCGGCCGTCCGGCCCGGCCGTGATGGAGCCGCGGGCGGCGACGGCGCGCTTCGCCCCATCGGGACGGCGGTTCATCCCACGGCTCAATTGCTGCACAGGATTTGGCAAGATGCGCACAGTCGCAGGTTGGCCCGGCCGCTAGGGTGCGCGGCCGCCGTCCCGGTCCTCACGCCGCGACGGTGTTTTCGCACACCTCCCACCCCGCCGGTTCCTCTCCCCATGCATGTCCAACGTGTTTTCCTGTTAGTGACCGCCCTTGCGGCGACAGTCTTCACCGTTCACGCGGCGCCGACCCCGGCCCTCCAGTCGTTCCCTTTCGCCCCGAAAAGCGGCCCGGCCGACCACATGAAGTTTACCGCCATGCCGGCCAGCGAGACAGGTTTGGCGGTGCAGAATCCCTACGACGATCCGGCGATGTGGACCACGCGGTTTCAGGAGTTCTCCACCGGGGCCATTGGCTCCGGCATTGCCATCGGGGATGTCGACGGTGACGGTCTCGCCGATATCTTTGTCGCGAACAAGACGCGGCCGAATCAACTGTTTCGCCAGGTCAGCCCCTTCAAGTTTGTCGACATCACCGCGACGGCCGGGGTCGCGGGTCCGGCGGCCGCCGCCGGGGTGGGCTGGAAGACCGGCGTGACCATGGCCGACGTCAATAATGACGGCTTTCTTGATATCTATGTCTGCCGGTTCAATGCCCCGAATCTGCTCTACCTCAACGACGGGCACGGCCACTTCACGGAAGCCGCGCACCAGGCGGGCATCGATCTGGTGTCGGGCAGTGTGATTGGCGCGTTCGAGGATTACGACCGCGACGGCAAACTCGACCTGCTCGTCCTGTGCAACATATCGGACGCCAAGCGCTCGCCCGATGGCGAGGCGCCCCGCCTTTACCACAATCGCGGCGACGGCACCTTTGAGGAGGTTTCGGTGAAAGCCGGCTTGTCGCGCGATCCAATCCACGGCCACTCGGCCACCTGGTTTGATTACAATGGCGATGGCTGGCCCGATCTCTACATCGCCAGCGATTTTGCGCCTCCGGATCACTTTTACCGCAATAACGGCGACGGCACCTTCACCGACGTCCTCGCCACCGCGGTCCCGCATACCACCTGGTTCTCCATGGGCTCCGATGCGGCGGACATCAACAACGACGGGCTCCCCGACCTGTTCGTCGCGGAGATGGCGGGCACCACCCACTACAAGTCGAAAGTCGCGATGGGCGACATGGGCGGACTCGTGAACTACATGGATACGCTCGTCACGCCCCAGTACATGAAGAACGCCGTTTTCCTGAACTCCGGGGCGGATCGCTTCTGGGAAATGGCCAAGATGACCGGTCTCGGCAGCACGGACTGGACCTGGTCCCCGCGCTTTGAGGATCTCGACAACGACGGCTGGGTCGACCTGCACGTCACGAATGGCATGGTGCGGCCCTTCATCGATTCCGACCTGCTGAACAAGGTGAAAAAGCTCCAGTCGCAGGCGGAGATCGTCGCGTTGATCAAGAGCAAGCCGCCGCAGAACGAGACGCACCTCGCATTCCGCAACGACCACAATCTCCGTTTCACCAAGGTGCAGAAGGACTGGGGGCTGGACCACAACGGCGTGAGCTTCGGCTCGGCCCTGGCCGATCTGGACAACGACGGTGACCTCGACCTCGTCTACGTGAACTTCGAGGACACGATCAGCGTCTATCGCAACGATTGTCCTGCGGGCAACAGCATCATCGTCCAGCTCCAGGGAACCACGAGCAACAAATATGGCGTGGGGGCACAAGCCATCGCGCAGACGGGGCAGGGCGTGCAAACCCGCCGGGTCTCGGTCGCCCGCGGGGCGCTGTCGTCGTCCGCCCCCATGATGCACTTCGGCCTCGGTGCGGACACCCGGGTGGCCGCGCTCGAGATTCGCTGGCCGAGCGGCCAAGTGCAGAAATTTGAGAACCTCGCGGCTAATGCCCGCTACGTCATCACCGAGCCCGCGGGTCCGGCCCAGCGGCCCCCGGCGATCCGCAGCCGGCCCACCGATAAGGGATATTTTCAGGATCAGGCGCCGGCCCTCGGCCTTGATTTCGTCAATCAGGAGCGCGTCTTCAACGACATGGCGCGACCGGCGCAGTCCCTCCTGCCCAATCGCATGAACACACTCGGTGGCGGCATCGCCTGGGGCGACGCCAACGGCGACGGCTTCCCGGACCTCTTCTTTGCCGGCGCGGCGGGTCATGGGAGCGCCCTCTACCTCAATGATGGCACGGGCCACTATGCCCGCTCCCGGCAGCAGCAGCCTTGGGACGACACCATCGAGCGCGAGGCGATGTCCGCCCTTTTCCTCGATGTGAATCGCGACGGCGCCTTGGATCTCCTCGTGACTTCCGGCAGCGTGGAGGTTGACAAGGGCAATGACCTGCTCCGCAGCCACCTTTACCTGAACAATGGCAGCGGCAAGTTTGCCGAGGCTCCGGCTACGCAGTTTAGTCTGCCCCCGTTCTCGGCCTCCATCGCGAGTGCCGCCGATTTTGAGCACACGGGCGCGCTCGGCATCTTTATCGGCGGCCGGGTGGTGCCGGGCGAATATCCCTCCACGCCGATGTCCGCGCTGCTCGCCAATCGCGACGGCAATCTCGTCGATGTGACGGACCAGGCCTGCCCCGCCTTGCGCCAGTGCGGCATGGTGACCGCTGCGCTCTGGACCGACACCGATGGGGATGGCTGGCCCGATCTCCTCGTCGCGGGCGAATGGATGCCGCTCCGGCTCTTCCACAACAACGGCAACGGCACGTTCACCGAGGCCACGGCGGCCGCGGGGCTCGCCTCTCAGACCGGCTGGTGGAATTCGCTCACGGCGGCCGACGTCAACAATGACGGGGCCATCGACTACATCGCGGGCAACGGCGGCCTGAACACCAAGTACCGTGCGAACCCGGAGCATCCCGCCGGCATTTACTACATCGATGTCGAGAAGAACGGCAAACCGGAGATTATCGAGAGCGAGTACGAGGGCGACAAACTCTTCCCGGTGCGGGGCCGCAGCTGCTCGTCGCGGGCGATGCCCAGCCTCAAGGAGAAGTTCCCGACCTTTCATGACTGGGGCGCGGCGCTCCTGCCGGAAATCTACACGGCGGAAAAACTGGCGGGGGCGCTGCATCTCACCGCGACCCAGCTCGCGTCCGGGGTGTTCCTGAACGACGGGCATGGACACTTCACGTTTCGCGAATTCCCCCGCCTGGCGCAAACCTCACCCATCTTCGGCACTGCGGCCTTTGATGTGAACGGGGACGGCAACCTGGATATCTTCGTGGCGCAAAATTTCCACGGGCCGCAGGTGGAGACCGGGCGCTTCGACGGCGGCATCAGCCTGCTGCTGCTCGGTGACGGTCAGGGCGGATTCACGGCCGCGACGCCGGCGCAGAGTGGCATCGCTATTCCCGGCGAAGGCCGCGCGGTGGCCGTGGGTGATCTCAATGCGGATGGCCGGCCGGATTTCCTGCTGACGCGCACCAATGAAAATGTTGTCGCCTATGTCAGCCGCAGCGACCCGGCTGGGCATGCTTTTGCCATCAAACTCAAGGGGTCGGTCGGAAACGCTGATGCCATCGGGGCGCGAATCACCGTCCAGTTCAAGGACGGGAAGCGGCAGGCGACCGAGCTCTATGCCGGGTCCGGCTACCTGTCGCAGTCGGCGCCAATGGCTTTCTTCAACTTCGTTGCCGGCAATCCGCCTGAGCGGATTGAGGTTACGTGGCCCGATGGGAAGAAGACGACCCATGCGTACCAGGCCGGCGTGACGCCATTGGTCCTTCAGCAATAAGCGGCGCACCAAAACCGTCGACCCCGCACCGCCGTTCTGGCGGTGCTCCCGGAAACTGATGCCGAGCGGAACCCCAAGATCCCCAGCCCGTGGCCGCATCGCCTGGTCCTCCCTCGCGCTGCTGTTCGTGTTGCTGGGGGTAGGGGTCGCCGTTGCGGTCCGGCTTCGGCCGGCCGCAGAAACCACCCCGGCCTTGCGTGGGCAGGCGGTGGCCCGGAATCTCGGCTGCTTTGCCTGTCATGGCGCGGATGGGCGGGGCGGGGTGGCCGACCCGGGCGCCCGCAGCGGTCTGGTCCCCGCCTGGGATGGACCAACGGTTGCCACCTATGCGCGAAACGAGGCCGAGGTGGTGGAATGGATTCGCGACGGCAAGCCGGCGCGGTTGAAGGACGTGGACCTCA
>JBAXWQ010000390.1:0-1965 GCA_037128315.1 Opitutia bacterium
GGGCACGTCCAGTTCAACTTGCCGCCAAGCCGAGCGTGGCAGGTTGTAGATCTCGGTTAAGAGCGAAGGCGAGCGCCGCCGCAGCGTGATGAACTCGATCTTCATCACGTCCAGCTTGGCGAGGTTGGCATAGGTCGTGAGCTTCGAATCGAAGACGAGGTGCCGCGGGAGCTGGCCGTGGGCTTTCTGCCAAAACGAGATGAACCGGAAGATTTCGTTCGCCTCCTCGCCTTTGCGCAGGTCGGCATTGGAGTAGCAGAAGCTCTGGCTTTTTTCGTCCTGCGCGAGGAAGACGAGGATGCTCGGCTGGCGCCGACTGCGCATGGACACGTAGTGTGCTTCGACCTGCGGGCTCTTGCCGTAATAAGGCACGGAGGGAAAATCCAAGTTGAACGAGGCCCCGTCCCACAGCTTGGCCCCGAGCGCTCGGTCGTGCCAGGCGCCGAGCAGGCGCTGCGTCTGCGCGGGCGTGATGCGGCAGGAGTACTCGGACAGGAAGCCGCGCTTGGGCATGGCGTTCAAGCCGGTGAACAAGGCCAGGCCTTCGTCGGCCACGTGCGCCATGACATGGCTCTTGCGTTCGATCGATTGCAGCTTGAGCGCCAGCGCCGAGCGCAGCGCGTGGGCCGGCGGAATCATCTGGGAGCCCGGCAGCCGGGCCGCTTCGGCGAGCGCATCAACCTGCAGGCGGGCCAGATCCGGCAGGAATAAGAACAGCCCGCCGCAACGCGTGAAAAACTTCCGGCTGGCGAGCGAAAATGCGCGCACATCGGCGACGGCCTCGACCGTGGGACCAAGGCGCTGGAGCCGCTCGGCTTCGAGCCGGCGCGGGAGCGCGGCGAAGCCCTCCGCCTTGAGCACCTCGCGCACCGCGGTCGGGCTCAGACTCAGGTTCTGGGCCTTGAGCAGCTCGCTGATCTCGTAAATCGAGTGGTTCTGCTTCCGCCACGACACGATCAACCCGCGGGCGGGGGACTTTTTCGGCTGCAGTCGCGGCCCGGGTCGGGTGTGCAGAAAGAACGCCGGCTGGGCTGTGCGCCGGAAGGCATGACAAAGAACGCGAAAGGCGCCGGCCGAGTAACCGAAAGCCCTGGCGACCTCGGCTGAGGGACGACCCTCGACGAAAAACGTCCTCAGCGCCTCGTATTGGCGGTGCTTGGGCAGTGCGGGGCGAAGGAAAAACCGCCGCGGCTCTGTTAGTTTGATTGGTGACGTTAACGCCACATTATGACGCTGTGACACCTGATAAGTGTGAGTCAACATCATTTTTACTGTCCGCGCTGATCGAAGGCGAGACGAGGCCGTTTTCCCTATGGCAGCGAGTGCGCAGTCCGCAGTACGCTAAGCAACAAGCGAGCCTCGCCTCCGAGCGACTTAGCCACTCTTACATCGGCGCATAGTCATCCACGATTTACCATTCATCTAACTCCCGTGGCGCCTTTCCCGAGTGAGGCGACCTGTCCGATCAAGCCACACCGTTAGGTCGATTCCGTCCCGTGGAAATCGAGGCTAGGTCGAAGAACGCGAGACGGACAAGACCTCAAAGAGAGCAAGACGGCCAGCTGTTCTTGGTCTCTCTATCTTGGCTTGGCCGTCTCCCTCTCTCGCGTTCTTCCGAGTCTCCCTCACTTCCGCCGCACCCACCCCTGCGCCTTCGCCCAGACGGTGAGGCCCACGCCCGCGGCGAACCCGCCCGCGTGAGCCCACCAAGCGACACCGCCATCCGCCCCCGATCCGTCGAGGAGTGAGCCCAGGCCATTGTAAGCCTGCAGGACAAACCAGAGCACGAGGAACACCACCGCAGGCACCGGCAGGATCGGCACGATCCACGGCACGAGCGTCCAGACAAAGGCCGTGGGAAACAGGATCAGATAACCGCCCAACACCCCGGAGATCGCCCCGCTCGCGCCCAACATCGGCAGCGCGGACGACGGACCCGCCGCGATCTGCGCCGCGCCCGCCGCC
>JBAXWQ010000391.1:0-1958 GCA_037128315.1 Opitutia bacterium
GGGGCGACCGGGATTCGAACCCGGAACCAAAAGCTTAAAAGGCTTCTGCTCTACCGTTGAGCTATCACCCCGTTACCAGCGTGCAGAGTTGAGATATTTTTTCCTCCGGCAGGCAACGCAAGAATTATTTGCATCCTGAGACCTTTCCCGGGGGTTAGGCAGGCATTGACCCGGCTGGGGCAAACCGTCCAATCTGCCGTCAATACGCAACATTCGTGGGAACAATCCTTAAATTTCCGGATCAGAACGAGCCTGATCCCATGACCGCCAAAGCTCAGGAAGTAGCCCTTGATCGCATGCTGGTTGACCGCTTCAAAGGCGGGGATTCCGCGGCGTTTGACCAGCTGGTCACCCGGTACTGGGACAGAATCTACGGGATGGTTAACCAGCTCCTGCGCAACCAACAGGATGCAGAGGAGGTCACGCAGGATGCCTTCATCCGAGCGCACCGGGGTCTGGTTAATTTCCGCGGCGATTCGGCTTTTTCCACCTGGCTTTACCAGATTGCGACCAATCTGGCTCGCAATCGCTATTGGTATTGGTGGCGGCGCAAACGGGATAAATCGATTTCCTTTGACGCCCCGATCAGCGGGGAAAACGACACGACTCTGGCAGAACTCATCCCGGCAGAGCAGGAAACGCCCGAAGATGCCACAGTCACGCAGGAATTTGTCAACCGGGTGGCTGAGTGCATGGATGAGCTGAACGAAAAGCACCGGGAAATTCTCGTTTTACGCAATGTCCGCAACCTCGCTTACGAGGAAATCGCGGTGATCTTAAACATCAGTGTCGGCACCGTAAAAAGCCGCATTGCCCGCGCCCGGGAAAGCCTGCGGGAAAAATTAGGGGAGGAATTCGACCAATGAAAGACGATCGTTTTATTGAACTCATCAACCTGTACATCGACCGCCAAATCACGACGGCCGAGACCGAGGAACTGGAGGTCGAGATTCAGGGCAATCCGCGTCGGCGGGTCATTTATCGCCAATATTGCCAGATGCATCGCGCCACCACGTTGGTCCATGAGAGTTTCCGCGCCCACGCTTCGGCCCAGCCGGATGGCCCGGGGGCCACGCCGGACACGGTTGCGCAATTCGAAGGCGGTCGACGGAATCGCCGTGTTCGCTGGACGTATTACGCCGGTGGTCTCGCCGCGGCGGCTTGCCTCGGCTTGATTTTTGGCCGTCTGAATTCAAAACCAGCCGCCGAGATCAACCTCTTGTCCATGGCGGCAGCTCCCTCACTTCCGCCCATTACTGCAGTCCACGCTCCGCAGGCCACCTCATCGAAGGCCCAGGCGGCATCGATCGCCGTATCACCGGCCGGTTTGGTTAGTCTGCGCAACAGCGCGACGGATTATTCGGCTTATCCGGGAGTGCTCATATCGCAGCAGCCTTATGAAACCCATGCCTTCGCTCTTGGTCAGGCCCGTTCGAATGGCCTACCGTCACTTTTCGAAGACGGGGTATTTGATTCCCAGCAGGTCATGCCGGTACCCAATCAGCGTGTCTTCCGCAGCAAGCAAACCCCGGCCCAACAGGCCGAATTCACCGCCTTCCAGTTTCAGCGCTGAGGGGCTAGCCCAGGGCTTTCTTGATCAGGGCCTCGGTTGAGGCCGTGGGCCCGAGCGCAACCCAAGCTTGGCGAACGGCCTTGTCCCCGTCCGCCGCCTTGTAACCCAGCGCCACCAAGGCCAGCACGGCGTCGCGGATCTTATTTTCGGCCGGAGCCGGGGAGCCCGAACCCACCGGGACAGTGCCGCTCGTCTTAGGGTCGAGATCGGACGGATTGATCTTGTCCCTCAGTTCAATGACGAGTCTCTCCGCGGTTTTTTTCCCGATGCCCGGACACTTGGCCAGGAGCCCGACATCGCCCGCGGCAATGGCGCCCTTCAACGTGGCCAAGGACAGTTTGCTCAAAACACTGAGAGCCATCTTGGGCCCAACCCCGGTCACTTT
>JBAXWQ010000392.1:0-1938 GCA_037128315.1 Opitutia bacterium
AATACATCCGCACCAGCTCGGGCTCGATGAACTCGTGCCAGAGCTCCGGCCCCATTTGCAGGCCGAGCTGCTGCCCCCAATCGTCGCCAAAATACACCGCATCGATGTCGTGGGCCAGGGCCAGTCGCACCTGCCGGATGTTGAAGTCGGCGATCGCCCGAAGCAGATCCCGAACAAACTCCGGATTCTCGATGAAATCGACCATCAGGTTTTCCATCCCGCGCAACGTCCAAGCCCGCTCGTAAAGCGAGAAGCCGATGGGAAAGATGCGGAAACGGTCAGGCTGCGCCGCCAGCATTTCGGCCACTCCATCGAAAAAGACGCCGCTGCCCGGATCGGGAAATCGATAGCCGGCGAGCGAGGGTCCCGCCAATTGTGGATTCACCACGACGCCAATGTCCTTGTCCACGGTGCGATCCCAGATGACGCCAAACGGATCGCGCACAAGATGGTTGCCCAGCTCCTCAAACGTACCCGCAGGATTCAAGGCCCACAAAAGATGATCGTGCAGCCTGGACCCCAGATCGGTCGTGCCGTAGTGGTGCTCCAGCTTTTCCCGGGCCTCGACCGTGAAGGAGAATGACCACGGCACATAGGGTGGCGGACGGTGCGCCAGGATCTCGTGCACGACAGCGCGCTTGTTCATGGTGACGACATGATGGTCTCTGACTTATGAACCCTCGTAGAGAATCGGATTAAGGGCCGAACCCGCGATCTCGCCCGCCTTGAGCCCGGGAAGCCAGGTGGCCAGGTCGTTCACCTGCTGCGGATTTGCCGGCGGCGCCACTCTCATCCCGGCTTCCATGTAAATCATGGTCATGACAGCACGCGGGCGACTGGATCGATTTGGGCCTGCGCGATGAAACGTCCAGCCGTAATGGAAGGACACCTCGCCCAGGTCGTAGGGCTCCTCGACCAACGGATAGTCCGAGACCTTGAAGGCGGCTTGCAGCCGTTCCTCGTTCTGATCGCTGATCGCCATATCGCGCCCGAATTTAAAGCGGTGGCTTCCGGCGCGAAAGGACAGGGGGCCCAGTTCCAATGGGGTCGCCTGCAACGGGACCCACACCGTGCAGACATTTGCGCCCGCCAGCGGCCAGTAGTACTGGTCCACGTGCATGGGGGTGAGCCCGCCGCCAGGCTCCTTGTAAAGCGCCTGGTCATGATACAGCCGCACCCCACCGCACCCCATCAATTGCGCGGCCACGCGGGCAAGCCGCCGGTTGAACACGAACTCCTGAACCAGCGCAGAATGCCTCCAGAGATTCATGACCTGGAGGAACGCTCTGCCGTACGTAGATCGCTCGGCCAGGGGCGTTGTCTCCTGGGAAAGCCGGCCAACTTGATTGGTGATCTCGGGCCCATAAAAAGCCAGCATTTCGGGGCTCAGGACCTCCTTGAGCTTGATGAAGCCGTCGCGGCGGAATTGCTCACGCTGCGCGCTGGTAAGCTCGTAGGCCGAGTCCATTTCAGGAAAACGCGGAGTGGGAGACATGACGTGGGTGTTGAAAATGCCCTCAGGAACGGGGCTGGGGCCTTGGGGCGAAAAAACGCAGCGACCTGCTGGGTCTTCGTTGCGCCAATCTTCGGACAATGGGTAGTGCGCCGAAATTCAACCTGTAGAAACAAACCCGCCGAGTCTTCGCCAAAGAGGTCAGACTGAACCGGCCCGTGAGACCCGCATCACCGAATTCATCAAGTTTCGTAGCGCAGTGCTACTTCGACCAAACCGGCGAAAGGAAGGAGTCTCAATCGGCAGTCATCCACCCGATGGTGACTCGACTCGGATGCTAGGACGCCGCAGCCCGCCCATCCGGTTACCATGCGACCCAAGCCTCTTTCGCTTGCGGTAAGTGTATACCGGCCGACCTCAGGCGTCAGCCGGGACCGCTTCCTAGCGCGGTCGAGTACTAGCTGTTGCGGACGCAGTAGTAGACC
>JBAXWQ010000393.1:0-1937 GCA_037128315.1 Opitutia bacterium
CCTGGGAGTTCGCCGCCGTGACCCCCTTCATCACGTCCGGCCCATCCTCGCTATCTGCCGCGGCCATCAGGTGCTCAACGTGGTGCTGGGTGGGACACTCCTCCTCGATATCCCGGGGCATGCGGACCTTGGGCAGAAGGACAAAGAGGTGCAACCGCTGCGCCATGCCGACGGAGTCCCGGGCTACCGGCGGTTCACAAATGTGAACTCAAGCCACCACCAAGCCGTTGACCGGTTGGGCGATGGCCTGGTCGCCGAGGCCTGGTGCGACACCGACGGCATCGTGGAGCAGATCTACCATCGCACGCATCCTTGGTGCGTCGGGGTTCAGTACCATCCCGAGCGAGACCAGGCCTACGCCAGCCTGTTCAGGGCGTTTGTGGACGCCATCAGGTGAAAGGAGGACGACCGAGTATCCAATGAATACTCTGGAAGGCGTCAGCAGGCATTTCCCCTTCCCGGGGACCGGCGGCGCAGAAAGTCCCCAGAGGCGTGCTCAGGTTTGGTCACTTTCTGAGAGCACGACCATCCCGACGCATGTCATTGCCCCTGCTGTGTCCCCACCGCCGCCGTATGTGCTGTCCGGGAGAATGTCCCCAAACGCATCTCTGTATGCCATCCCATCCAAATCCGCCACTCATCCGCCATGGTAAGCACATCACCATTGCCCATCAGGAAGGCCCATCAGCCCACGCGACATGACACCAGCCTTGATCGACAGCGTTTCCCCATCCACCTGGGAAGCACTCCGCACCGCGCCCGACGTCATCGAAGTGCTGGCGTCAGATGCCGGCTTCGTAGTTCACGTCGGCCGTCACGGCGTCAGCCGCCAAGAACTCAAGCAACTGCTCGATTACATCACATTCCATGAAACCCGACGAACGCGTTTACCCCAAGACAACCGACGACCTGCGGCAACTCCTGCTGGAGGCCCGGCAGCTTCCCCTGACATCGCCCCTACGCCCCCGGAGCCTGTTCAACCCCAACCTCTCCTCGTCGGAGCGCAGCAAAGGCTACGAGATGTTCTCGGCCCAGGTGGCGAGGATTCGGCAACACCGTCAGGAGGTCGACTCTTTGCCAGCCGGGAGCTGATTGCAGCCCAAGCCGTCGCATTGAAGGCCTGGGCTACGGAAGTGGACTGCCTGCTGGACGGTGGGGAGTTCTTCCGCGAGTGGCATGCCAGCAACGCCGAGGAAGGGGCGGAGCATCGGGTGGTCTATCAGGACGGTATCGTCTTCAAGGTCTACGGCGGGTTGGCCAGTACCCGGCGCGGCTACGCGGAGTATATCGACCGCCTGACTCTGCCTAACCAGCTTTTACCGGACACCTGTGTCTGGTTCGAGGGCTTCATCGCAGCAGAGAAGGCCCGACTCCTGACCGTGATTTCCCAGCCCTTCATCCGGGCCGACCGCGGCGCCACCTTGCCCGAGACGGTGTCCGCGATGAAGGCGCGCGGCTTCACCCACGTCGGGGAAAGCTACGGCTTCACGGACGGCCAGGTGGTCGTTGACGACCTGCATGGTGAGAACGTGTTGGTTCGAGGAGATGGAAGCATGGCCATCATTGACCCAATTATCAGGTGGCAGCGGTAGGGGTCACGGGCCGTTGGCGAAAGCCACTCGGCCCAGCGCTGGGGCCGGGCAGCGGCGCGCCACTATTCCCGGGATATACATCGCGTTCGCCGAACTTGAGGTCACGGTGACTCCTTGGACCATATGCTTTGAAACGCCGGGACTGGAATTCTTGTCCGGCCGGACGCCTTGGTACTGCGTGAAGTGGCGCGGGTGTGGACCGAAAACCGAACTGGACCTCACCCTATGAGCCTAGAAACCGATCTGCATTCAGAGTTACTCGAACTGTACCAGCGGGCGGGCAAAGGGGCGAAGTATTGGGCACATCGGTTTTTGCGGTCCGTCCGAAAGAATGGAGGGCTTGCG
>JBAXWQ010000394.1:0-1918 GCA_037128315.1 Opitutia bacterium
TTGAACATGTCGCAGGTGGCCTTGATGGCATCGGCGGTCTTGAAGCCTTCCGCGCCGAAGCCGGAGATGACGCGCTTGCAGCCGGCAGCGGCCGCTTCGTCGAGGACCTTCTGGACATTATCGCCGACGGGCATGCCCACGTGGGCGCTGCACAGCGTCAGCCCAAGATCCTTGAAGAGTTTGACGGCATCCTTGACGGGAACACCGTGACTATACCCACATGTCTCGATGCCGACATAACCCATCTCGGCGAGTTTGGTCAGAGTTCCTGTGTAGTCCTTGTCAAGATGGTCCCATAGTGTGTAGAGCTGAACTGCGATTGGTGCTGACATATCAAACCTCCATTCCTTATGAATTCCGTTGAATTGATACAAACTATGCGGCAGAAACAATCACCACCGACATTCAACATGATATAATGGGGCTGGCGCATCACCAATCAAATACCATTGACATAACCTATCATTGTTTGATCAAATATCGCATGCCCCTCAAACCCAAGCCCCCCGAATCCGCGGCCCTGTCCCCCGGCGCCCACGTCGCATCCCTCGCGTCGGTCGGCATGTTTTACGCCCCGCCCGTCGACCGCCTGACGCCGATCGAGATCCGGCCTGGCTTTGAATATATCGAACTGCTGACCGCGGGCGTCGTGCTGGATTGCGAATGCGGGCCGGAACGGGAGTGCGGCCCCGGCACCCTGTTCTGGCACCTGACGGGAGACCGCACCATCCACCGGACCAGGCCCGCCTCGCCCTATTGCTGCCTATGCGTGCTGTTCAAGGTCACCGCGCCCGTGCGAAAGGCTCCCCGCCGGTCGTTCGCCGGGGATGCGGCCTGGGCACGCACCGTAGCGGACGATCTGGTGACCGCGTTTCACGATCCGCGCGGTCCGCGCGACGTGTTGGCATTCCATGCCTACGGGCGACTGCTCTGGGCCGCCTCAAGCGCATCGCCCGACATGGTGCAGTCCCCGACCCCGCCGCCCCTGCTGGCGCTACAGGAACACCTGGCGCGAGACCCCGGCCTGTTGCGCGCCAGCGTGGCCGCTCTCGCCGCTGCGGCCGGCATCAGTCCGGCGCACCTGCATCTGCTGTGCCGCCGGCATTGGCACACCTCCCCGCATCGCCTGCTCCTGGAACGGCGCGTCACCGCCGCCAAACGTCTCTTGGCGGGCGGGAAGCTGCCCGTCAAAACGGTATCCGCCGAATGCGGTTTCGACAATGTCGAGAGCTTCTGCCGGGCCTTCCGGCGGCTGACCGGGCAAACGCCGGGCACCTACCGCACGCAGCACATCAGGCCCGGGTAGCGTGCGCGGCGCGCGCGAAGGAAATCCTCCAGGGCGGCGTCATGGAAGGCGGCCGGTTTATCCTCCAGGAAGGAAACAACCTGCCGCCCTGCTGTCCGTTGGCGAACCTGGAGGCCGTGTACGAGACGTGTCTGGAGTACGGCGTCTACTGAGACGGCTTTCTGCTGCCCGCGACTGCAACCACAGCAATCTCTGACAGCTTCATCTTTGTATATTCACTTTTCATGTGATCGCGGTATAGTTATTAGTTTTCAAGCACACGAATCCAAGCCGACATCAAGTGGGCGCTCGCGTGGCGGACGGAAAGGAGCTTAACATGAATGAATGCAGCCAGGATGGAGTTCACTCGACGGTGCCGCGCGACCGGATGTCGCCCGCGGCCCGCAAGATTCGCGACACGTATACCATCACGCCGGGATCCCCGTTCCTGCAGAATGAGTTCGGCTTCTTCTGCCTGGACCGGTGGATGGGCGAAGGGCATCTTCCAAAAGACGACCCGTGGGGGCGAATGTGGGAAGTGTTTCAATTTCAGAAGGGCAACGCCAAGTTCGGTCTCGGGGGTGCCGGCTGGTGTGAGGCGGACTTTGCGCCCACCTTCGAGGAGAAGGTGCT
>JBAXWQ010000395.1:0-1906 GCA_037128315.1 Opitutia bacterium
AACATGCCACCGGGGGAGGCCGCCGCGGGTTTTTCGCGAGCGGTAAACATTTCGTTCATCACCTGCTCAACCTTTGCCTTGTCCTCGGCGGTGAGCTTGACGTCGGCGCGCTCGAGACTGAAGCGCGTCCAGATTGCGATCTTCGGGCCCATGCCGATCAGGCCGCCGCGGAAATAGCCGTCAGCGTTGACCACCATGAAGGCGGGATACATGCCGATGCCAAACTTCATGTAGGAAAGGGCCTCCATGACGGCCTTGCCGGCGGGATCCCAGGAGACCGTGTAGCCCAGGGCAGCCGCATTGGCCTTCGCCCAGGTGTCAAACTCAGCGCGGTCCGTGGCGACGTTGATGGCCCAGACAGCGAGACCCTGGTCCTTATAGGCGGCCTGCAGCTTCGCAAAATCATCGCCCGGGGAGCGGGCGCCGGTCCAAAAGGCGACGAGCACGGGTTTGCCCTTGAAGGACGAAAGCTTCACCGTCTGGCCGTCCACGCCGACGGCGGCGAAATCAGCCACCTCTTCGTCGAACTTGAGCGTGCCAAGCCGGACGGTCGGCGGGGTCATGGCGGTCGTCTTACCGCCGGCGGGGATCGCCAGGGTCTTCCCGATCATCGGGATTGATTTCGGGCCGCTGATCTCCTCCGGGGGCAGGTGCGAGGTGTCGACCGGCACGCCGCCTTTCGCGAGCAGCCGCGTGACATGGGGATTCTCCCCCTGGCCGCCACCGGAAGTGGAGCCGACCAGCTTGCCTTCCTTGTCGACGAGGAAGAGCGTGGGAAAGCCGCTGACGCCATACTGCGTGTTAAAGACGGACTTGTCCCAGCCATCCTTGCCGGCGGTATCGTGCGCGGTGAGGAACTTGTATTTGGTGGCGTTGCGCTTCACCCAGCCGTCGTAGTTGGCGCGGGAGTCATCGGCGCAGACCGCGAGGATGACGAGTCCGTCCTTGGCATGTTTCTCCGCCAGCTCGCTGTTGTGCGGCATGGAGGCAACGCAGGGCCCGCACCAGGTTGCCCAGATGTCGATCAGCACGGTCTGGCCGCGGAAGTCGGAGAGTTTGATCTCCTTGCCATCGGGGCCGACGACGGTGAAGTCCGGGGCGAGGTCACCCGGCTTGGGGCCGGGATGCGTGATGGCCGCCGGGGCGGAGGTGGGAACAGTCTCAGGGGACTGGGCGCAAAGCACGACCGGCAGCAGGAGGGCGCAAAGCACGCCAAGGCAGGGAATATTTTTCATGGAAGAGGCGAAATAGACACGCCGCCGGGCCAATGGTTGCGCCCGGCGAAGTGAGGTTCAAACGCGAACGGGATCAGAGCGGCAAGACGAACGACAGCTCGAGGGCACGACCCAGGATATACTGGCTGTGCAGGCCGGCGTTGAAGCCCCAGATTGTATCGGAAAACGGTGGCTGCTTGTCGAAGACGTTGTTGACACCCGCGGTCACCCGGAGGCCTTTGCCGTAGCTGCGCCAAAGCCCGTTGCGAAACTCGTAGCCGACCCGCAAGTCGAGTTTCGTGACGGCCGGCGTCGGGTAGTAGGTCGCGGCCGTGCTGTTGGCCACCAGGTTGTTGCCGGCATTGTTGTCAATGAAGCCATCCATGTACGAGATGAAGGCCGAGCCGTTCCAAGCCCCTTTCGTCCAGAAAACCGCCGCATTGAGCTTCCACCGCGGCGGGGCCCCCGTGGAATCCTCCAGAATAACCTCGGCCACGCCGGGGGCGAGTTTGCGGGTGGAATTGAGATTCCGGCTGGCCGCGAGATTGACGCGGAAGTTTCCGAATTGTTGCCACGGCAACCGGTAATCGACCACCATGTCCATGCTGCGGCTGAAAACCTCGCCAAAACTGACGAACGTGCGATTGACCGCCGTGATCTGCCCGGGCTGATTCAGGGCGATGTCCGCCGCT
>JBAXWQ010000396.1:0-1903 GCA_037128315.1 Opitutia bacterium
CTACCGTCCTGCCAACACCCGGTTGGCGCGGATCAGCGCGAGGCGCTGGTCGACGGCCTTCCGGGTCGTCAGCGCGTCCTCCGGCGTGTGGAGGCACCAGTCGACCAGCTGCGCCACCGAGGAGCGGGCGACATAGCAGCGGGTGTCAGAGCCACCATAATAGATCAGCACCGTCTGCCGCTTGTCGGGCAATTGCACCCAACCATTCGTGAAGGTGACGTTGGAAACATCACCGAAGCCTTCGCCGCCATACGGGGCGAGGAAGTGGCCACCGGGACGAGCGATGACCTTGGTCGGATCCTCCAGCGAGGTCATGAACATGTAGAGCACGTAGCGCAGACCGGCCGCGCAATTGCGCACACCATGGGAGAGGTGCAACCAGCCCTGGGGCGTCTTGATCGGCGCCGGTCCCTGTCCGTTCTTTACCTCCTTGATGGTGTGATAGGCGCGGCCGTCGATGATCGTCTCGGGCCCCGTGACCCCGGTCGTGATGTCCTTGCACAGCGTCCAGCCGATGCCGCCGCCCGAGCCGACGTCAATGAATCCGTCCATCGGGCGCGTGTAGAACGCGTACTGGCCGGCCACGAATTCCGGATGAAGGACGACGTTGCGTTGCTGCGAGGCGGGGGTCTTGAGATTCGGCAGGCGCTCCCAGGTCTTGAAGTCCTTCGTCCGCACCAGGCCGGCGACGGCGACGGCGCTGGACAGGTCGCCGGGCTTGGCGGCGGGGTCCTTCGACTCGGCGCAGAACACGCCGTAGATGCAGCCGTCCTCGTGGAAGGTGATGCGCATGTCGTAGACGTTGGTCTCGGGCTTGAGCTCCGGCAGGTCGACCGGTTCGTCCCAGAAGCGCCAGCCGTCGATCCCGTTCGCGCTCTCGGCAATGGCGAAGAGGCTCTTGCGATCATAGCCCTCGAAGCGGACGACCAGATGGACCTTGCCCTTCCAGTAGAAGGCCCCGGGGTTGAGTGTGGCATTGACGCCGAGGCGCTCCATGAGGAACGGATTGGTCGCCGGGTTGAGGTCGAAGCGCCACTCGATCGGCGCGTGCCGGTAGGTGATGACCGGATGGCTGAAGCGCTCGAACACGCCGTTGTCCCATTCCCGATCCACGGGATTCTTGCGCTCGAGGAATTTCTCGTGCCTGGCGCGGAGTTGCTTGAGACGAGCGGTCCAGGCGGCGGGGGCCTTGGGTTTGGAGGCGGGTTTCTTTTTCATCAAAGGATAATGGTGGTAGGGGAAAATTAATGGCGGATGGCAGCGATGATCACGAACGGAGTGAAGCTTTCGACCAAGGCAATTATGGCCACAAAAATGCACGAAGAATCGAGGGCGAAGGAAGCTTGCATGGCGCCTATAGGCGCGCGGCAGATATTCATTGGAGGAAAGGCAATCTTAGTGCTTTTTCGCGGCTAAACTGAATTGAGGTTTGCGGCGCTGATCAACCGCCCGCGGCGGACGGCCTCAAGGCCCATGCGGCCGTTGTGGTAGGGGCATTTCCAGAAGCTGACCTTGGGTTGGTCGGCCAGGAGCCGTCCGGTGCGGGTGACGCCGCGAAACCACTCGCCATGCTGCCGGTCGATCAGGTGGCGGTCGATGAACTCCCAGGTGCGGCGGGCCGCCGCCAAGTAGCGTTCGTCGCGCGAGAGCTGATAGGCATTCAGGAATCCAATGACGGCTTCGGTCTGCGGCCACCATTCCTTGTTGCCATCGGTGATGCCCGTGGGGCCGCCCTGATTAAACACGCCGCCATCTGTATCCACGCCTTCTGCGACGGTGACGGCGGCAATCCGGACTGCGACCTGGTGGACGCGGGCGATCAGGCCCGGATCTCCGAGCACCAGGGCTGCATCGGTGAGCAGCCAGGCAGCTTCGATGTCATGTCCATAGGAAATCTTGTCCG
>JBAXWQ010000397.1:0-1886 GCA_037128315.1 Opitutia bacterium
ATCTTTCGGGAAAACGGAAGTCGTGAGCCGGAAGTCGTCCAGAAAATGCTCGAGTCCGTCGAACACCGGGACATCGAAGGCGCCGTGGCTCTGGGTAAGAAGAGCAATGACTTCGTCGCCCGCATCCTCGTTTACTCCCTGACCAACAAAGAGTTCTCCCTTTCCAACGCCTTCGTCCGCGCCTCTTCCCAGGAACTGGCCCGCTTCAACCAGGGTATGGCGACCCTCGATACTTGCATCACGGCCGCCCCGCTGCTCGGTCTGCTCGGCACCGTGACCGGCATGATGCGTACCTTCGGCTCCCTCGGTGGCGGTGATATCGCCGCAGCTACCGGCACCATCACCGGCGGTGTCGCCGAGGCGCTGATTGCCACCATGTGCGGTATCTTCATCGCCGTCACCTGCTTGCTGCCCTACAATTACCTGAATGCCCGGACCGAGGAGGCGAAGCACGAGATCGCCGATGCTTCCAACGCCCTCGAACTGATCATCAAAAAGTCCGAGACGATGGCCCCCTTCGGCCGCTGATCCTGTCCAAGAAAACCGCGCCACGCACGTTTTCCTCCTAGCCCACACCTAACATGGCAGGCTCATCCGGCGCCAGCAAAGGCGGCAAAAAGACCGCTCGCATCGAGATCATTCCCCTGATCGATGTCATCTTCTTTCTGCTCGCCACCTTCGTTTTGTTCACCCTGTCGCTGAACAAATCCAACGGTCTCCCGGGGATTGTCGTGCCGCTGTCCGAAACCGGCGGGCCGCGTGATACCGCTGGCACCCACACGGTCAGTGTCACCTCGGAAGGCACCATCGCCTGGGACAAGGATCCCGTCTCCCTCGACGAATTCATCACCCGGTTGCGGATTTTCCACACCGAAAATCCCGATGGCCGCATCCTCATCAATGGCGACGAAAATGCCTCCTTCAGCTCGGTGTTTGGCTATGCCATCGATGAAGTCCGCAAATCCGGCGCCAGCAAGGTTTTCATCGAGACCCACGTCAAGCCGCAGGGCAAATAAGCCTCTCTCCCGGCCGCCCTTCTCCCTCATTTTTTCCGTTAATTTTATCCCATCATGGCCGGTTCCACCAAAGTCGAAGAAGGCAAAAAGAAGGCGCGCATCGAGATCATCCCGCTGATCGATGTCATTTTCTTTCTGCTCGCGACCTTCGTGCTCTTCACCCTTTCGCTCAACCGGATTGCGTCCATCCCCGTCAATCTGCCGATCTCCAATCCCAATCCGGCTCCGCCGGATGATGACATGGTCACCTTGCAGATTTCCGACCAGGGCACCTGTTACTGGAACCGGGAAATCATCCAGCTCGACGAAATCACTCCGAAATTAACGGAGCTGAAGCGCCGGGTAGCCACTCCACGCATCCTCATTACGGGTGACGACCGCGCCAAGTTTGGCATCACGGTCCGGGCCCTCGACGAAATCCGCAAGGCCGGCATCGACCAGGTCTCCGTTGAGACCGGCCGCACCCGCCCCACCGGCCGCTAAACCACGACCTGCCCTCCACCATCATGCGTCGCGATTTAATCATCGGCCTTTTCGTTTCCCTCGCCATCCACGGCGGCGTAGCTTGGTTTGGTCAGCTCACCAAGCATGGCCCCGAAAAGGCCAAGCCTGTGGTCGAGGAGAAGATAATTCAGCTGGAAATGCCCAAGATTGAGCCGGACGAGCCCGAAAAGGTGGAATCGGACGAAGCGCCCACCCCGCTGGATATCGCACCCCCGATGCAGCAGGACATGCCGCAGCTCGTGCAGGTCGATTCCTTTGTCCAGCCAATCCAGCCGCCCCCGCCCGAGGGACTCAAGCCCATGCAGGGCGCCATTGTCATCCCGCAGGGCAACCACGGCTTGGGCAAGGGCATCGAGGTGTTCGACA
>JBAXWQ010000398.1:0-1882 GCA_037128315.1 Opitutia bacterium
GGGATGATCTGCAGATCACCGCGTCCTTCGGCCTCGCCGCCAACAAGCTGGTCGCGGCCATAGCCAGCAAGGCGCGGAAGCCGCGCGGCTTCACGCTCGTGCCGCCCGGCGCCGAGGCCGAATTTCTCGCTCCGCTTAAGATCGGGGTGATCCCCGGCATCGGGCAAAAGAGCGAGGCGCGGCTGATCGCCCAGGGCATCAAGTTGGTCCGCGACCTTTTCACGCGCCCGGAGGCGGAACTGCAGGCCTTGTTGGGCAGCTCCTGCTCGGCGATACTGGCGATGGGGCGAGGGGAGGATGACCGGCCCGTGGAGACTGACGAAAATGAAGCCAAGTCTTACTCGACGCAGGAAACCTTTCGCGAGGACATCCGGGACTTCGCGGTCATTGAGCGTATCGCCAAGCGGATGATTGACGAACTCATGCCCAAGATCAGGGCCGACGGCAAGCGGGTGAAGACCATGACAGTCAAGGTGCGCTATCCGGGAATGGAGGACAACTCCTGCGGCCGCAGCCTGGCCGCGGCCACGGATCTGGAGGCGCCGTTTTATCCGCTGGTGCAGCCCTTACTCCGGGCGGCCTGGACCAAGCCACAGGCACTGCGGCTGGTGAGCATTCGTTTTTCCAACGTGTTGGACCGGGAAGGTCAGCTGGAAATGTTTGCGTCGAGCGACGACAAAAAACGGCGCCTGGCGACTGTACTAGACCGACTCAACGAGCGCGGCAAAAAGGGAGTCGTCCGTCACGGGCACCAACTGGATTGATCGCCTCAGGGTTGACCGGGCGACTTGTGTTTAAAGTCGCCAAGCGGGCCGAGTTTGCGGGCGAAAGCACCGTCCTCCAGCCAGGCTTTCGCCGCCAGGTCGTGGCGTAGCCATGCGTCCCAGAAGGCGGTGGACGAGGTCAGGATATGGTCCTGGAAAATCGGATCGGTGGCTCGCTTTGCCCCTAGTCGCCCGGAGAAAACCATGTGGTCGCCACCTTCAAAAACCAGCAGATAGGCCGGGGCATGCCGGGTGTGCTCGTAGGGCAGAAGTCGCTCACCAGGTTTGGTGTTGCCGACAATGGCATCGCCCCCGCCACCAAGACCATTCCGATCTGAACCGTCCTTGGTTCCAGTTAGGTGAAAGACCGCAATCTGCACGGCATCAAACGTCGTCTCCTGCTGGTTGCCCGCCGTACTCGGTGTGCTCATGGCAATGGCGGCCTTGACCCGTGGGTCGCGGTAACGCGGCTCGCTGCCGAGTACGGGAATGCGCGCACCGGCAATGCCCATGGCGGTGAACGCGCCGTACGAATGCCCGGCCACCCCGATCTGCGTCAGATCCATCCGGCCGTGCAGCGGAAAACCCTGGTCGACATCAAGCGCGGTCAGCCGGTCGATGGCAAAGCTGACATCCAACGGACGGTTGATCGCCGCGGCCGGGTCGGCCGCGGCCTTTTGCATGGCCTTTAACGGCCGGAGACTGCGCAGGACTTCGCGGTCGCTACCTAAATGCTGCAGATGTACGCTGATATAGCCGTAACTCGCCCAGTGTTCACCAAGATAGCCATAACCTTCCCGCGATCCGCCCAGTCCGTGCGAAAAGATGATGATGGGTGACGTCGAGCGTTCGTATTCACCCGTTGTCTTCGGGAAATAGATTTTCACCGGAACATCGCGGTCGCGGTTTGAATCATGCCAGATCTGTTCTAGCGTGACCACAGTGAATGGACCAGGGCTGGCGGCATACTCCGGCGCGGCCGCCGTACGAACAGCTAATCTAAGCGTAAGAAGCAGTAGAAGGGGAAGACGCATAATATTATGGGTCATATAGGGCCGAAAAGTTGCCTAGACAACACCACACCGCAGATAGGGCTTTCGCTTTCCCCATTCGTGGCC
>JBAXWQ010000399.1:0-1882 GCA_037128315.1 Opitutia bacterium
TACACGCCGGGCGAGGATCTGGACCTGACGCGGTTCGTCAACCTCGGCGTCGTCACGAACGCCCCCCGCCGGAGCCTGGCGGAGATCGACGGCGTGTTTGCGGCGCTGCGCGCGTGTTTCGACCGGCCGCGCGTGACCAAGGCCGAGCTGGTGGCGGTCTTCAAAGCCCATCTGCCCAATTTCGCGCACATCGAGACCGGCAAGGGGCTGGATCAGAAGATGTGAGGCAAGGTATCATGAAGCACACGGAAAACCAGACGGGTGATACGGGGGGGGGCGTTCGGCCGATCCCTTGGCGAAACGAGGTAATACACAGAGGGTATCTGCTGGCTGTCTTTCTGCTGGCTTGCGCGCTCTATGCCAGCACGGCACTGCAGGGCGTCGGATGGCAAGACACCGGGGTGTTTCAATTCCGCATTGCAGCGGCTGATTATCACTGGGATTCGGGGATCGCTCTGGCGCATCCGCTTTACATCCTGCTGGCACGGGGATTTGTTGGTCTGTTTCCCCGGGAGGCGGCGTTCCATGCGGCGAACCTGTTCAGCGGGGTGGGGCTGGCGCTGGCGCTGACCTTGCTGGGCGCGGTGGTGGTGCGGCTGACCCGCTCGCTGTGGGCTGCGGGGGCGGCCGTTGTGTTTTTGGGGTTCGCCCATATGGCGTGGTGGCTGGGGACGGTTGCCGAGGTCTACACGTGGTCGCTGGCCTTTGTGATGGCGGAAGTGTATTGCCTGGTGTGTTATTCCCGGCAACGGAACACGCGCTGGTTGGCAGCCTTGTTTCTGGTCAACGGCTTGCATTGGAGCCTCCATAACGCCGCGTTGCTCGCGCTGCCGGTGTATGTGTGCGTGCTCGTGGAAGCGGTCTGGCGACGGAGTGGCGTCCGCAGAGGCGGATTGGTGGCCGGCTGCCTGACGCTGGGATTGGCCGGCGCCGGGTTCATTCTGTGGCAGGCCGTCGAAATGGCGCGGGGGGGGGCTGGATGCTGGGCGATTCTGCAAAATGTCCTCTGGGGCGATGGCTATGGGCGACAGGTCTTGGGCATCGGAGGGTTTCAGAGACAGGTGTGGTTTGCGAATATGGCGTTGGCGGGGTTGAGCCTGCTGAATCCGTGCTGGCTCTTTGCATGGCGGGGTGCCTGGCATGACCCGGGACGTGACGACCGCCTGCTGCGCCGCCTGCTGCTGGCGTTGACGGGGCTGCACGGCATTTTCTGGGCCCGTTATTTTGTCCCCGATCAGGTGACGTTTCTCTTGCCGACACTCGGACTGCTGGCCGTGTGGGTCGGGTGGGGCGTGGCCGATGCGGCAATGCCCCGGCGCCTGTGCGCCTTGGTGACGCTGGCTGGCGCCCTGTGCGCGGTCGCGGGTCCGATGGTTCTGAGCGCCGCGGCGCGGCAGAGAGACTGGCGTGTGCAGCGGGTCCGCTTCCTCCCCTTTCGGGATGAAATTCGATACTGGGTGATACCATGGAAGCACCATGAAGATTCGGCCGCGCGTTTTGTGACCGCCGTCGGCCATCACCTGAACGCGGGCGATGCGTTGCTGGCCGACGCCACGGTGGCGGGGCCGATCTTGGCCGCGCGGCAGGCGGGGATGCTGTCGGACGCTTGGGACTTGGTCACGCCATGGACGGGGCTTTCGGACGCCGAATGGGTTTCGCAGGTTCACGCGCGCGCGGGAAACGTCTATGTCGTTTCGCCGGTGCCCGGCTACGCGCCACAAGCCGTCTTAGACGCGGGTGCGAGGTTTGAACAGGACGGGGTTTTGTACCGACTTATAAAAAAGCAGGATGATCGATGAAAGACGTGGTGATTAAAGAGGGGCGGGACTATTCCATCAAGCGGCAGCACCCATGGGTGTTTTCGGGGGCGGTCGAGCGCGCC